>JBLHIB010000052.1:0-22319 GCA_047615865.1 Gammaproteobacteria bacterium | reverse complement strand
TGACGATACCAAAAGCTCCAACGAAAATAGACACGAGCCCTATTCCAAATCCAAAAGAGCTGATTATCCCGAAAACCGAATCGATAAAAGCCCCGATCATGGTCGCTTCGATGACCGAAAAATCATTGTCCTGCTTTGGTTTCAATCTACGAATTCCACGCATCGTGCTGATCACCTCATCTTTCAATGCTTGGTTTGCCACTCCTTCCTTGGCCTTCACAATGATCGAACATTCTGACTCTTTTACGTTGAACAAACGTCCTGTGAAATTCACTGGCATGGCAATGACCTGATCAAAGCCATTTTGCAAGAGTGAAGCCCCTTCCTTTTCGAACACACCTATGATTTCAACCTTTAATCCACCGACTTTAATTTTCTTACCAATCGCTTGTCCAGTGCCAAACAATTGCTCGCTCACTGTTGAACCAATGATTGCAACACTTCTTCCTCCCTCACATTCATCTACCGTGAAATATCTCCCAAACTGAAGTTTGATGCCAACAACATCCTTGTACCTATAAGATATCCCCATAGCCACTGCATTATCCATGTAGTTGTTCAGATATTGCGCCGTTTTAGAAGATTGTGTTTGATACCCTACAGCCTGAGCATAGGTCAATCTTGCTTCCAACTCGTAAAGATCTTTGGGAACAGGCTGTCGGCGGCTCATGTATTTCCACCAAGCATACTCTTCGTCCCCATCTTCAGGTCCCATTGGCCACTTCTGGATAAAAAGAACATCATCCCCAATCATATCGAAGCTTGATTTGATACCCGATTCCAGACTGCTTACAGCACTCAAAACAGTGATAATCAAGAAAATACCCACTGTCACTCCTAACAAAGAAAGTACAGTTCGCAGTATATTCGACTTCAACGATTTTGTCGCTGACAGGAAACTCTCAATGTATTGGATAATGGACTTTCTCATTCGCATTTCAAATGACGCGAAAATCTGCAGAACTTGGGGTATTTCGCTTGAATAAATGATAATTATTAACAAAAGACCAAAAGCACAGTCTAAGCCTAGTAAACAAAGAACAAATGAATACTTTTGCATCTTAATCGGACATCAAGCACATGAACGGACAAAAAACCATCAGACGCGCACTTATTTCAGTATTTCACAAGGATGGACTTGAGCCCATCGTAAGGAAGCTGAATGATTTGGGAGTGATCATCTATTCAACAGGTGGAACACAATCATTTATCGAAGACTTAGGAGTACAGGTAATTCCTGTTGAAGAATTGACCACTTATCCATCAATTTTAGGTGGTCGCGTAAAAACTCTGCACCCAAAAGTATTCGGTGGAATCCTTGGCAGGAGAGAACTTGATGAGGATGTCGCACAACTAGAGCAATATGACATCCCACCTTTGGACTTAGTCATTGTTGACCTGTATCCTTTTGAGGAGACCGTAGACTCTGGAGCTGATCACGATGACATTATTGAAAAAATAGACATCGGTGGAATTTCTTTGATTCGAGCAGCAGCAAAAAATTACTCGGATGTATTGATCATTCCGTCAATGAATCATTACGATCGATTCACGACTATTCTGGATGCGCAGAAAGGCGCTACTGATTTAGAACAACGAAGAGCATTTGCACGTGATGCGTTCAGTATTTCGTCACATTACGATACTCAGATTTTTCACTACATGAGTGGGAAGGACGCTAAACTGCTCAAGATTAGCGAATTGGAAAACGAATCTTTGAGATATGGAGAGAATCCTCATCAAAATGGTACGTTTCATGGGGACTTGGACAAAATGTTTGACCAACTTCATGGTAAGGCACTTTCGTATAACAACTTATTGGACATCGATGCTGGCATCCAATTGATGAACGAGTTTAGAGATGATGACCCGACATTTGCCATCTTGAAGCACAACAACGCATGCGGAATTTCAACAAGACCTAGTTTGAGCGAGGCATACGAGGCAGCTTTGGCAGCCGATCCAACTTCTGCTTTCGGAGGAGTCTTGATTGCCAATCGATCTATCGACGCGGCAACAGCGAACAGGATCAACAGTCTATTCTGTGAAGTTGTGATTGCTCCAGCATTCGATGACGAAGCCCTTGCTACTCTTCAATCAAAGAAGAACCGCGTTTTGCTTCGTCAGAAGATGTTTGACTTACCTAACAAACAAGTGCGGACGGCTCTCAACGGTTATTTAGAGCAAGAGGCCGACCGACAAATGGAGAAAGTTGCTGATTTAGAAATTAGGACCAAGGCTCAGGCTTCACCAGAGGAGCTTGAAGATTTGATTTTTGCCAACAAGCTGGCCAAGCACACCAAGTCCAATACCATCGTATTTGCGAAAGACAAACAACTTTGTGCAAGCGGGACAGGACAGACTTCAAGAGTCGATGCATGTCGTCAGGCAATAGAAAAAGCTGGAAGATTCAATCTTTCACTCAAAGGAGCTGCTATGGCAAGTGATGCTTTTTTCCCATTTCCAGACTGCGTGGAACTGGCGGACAAGGCCGGAATAACGGCAGTTATTCAGCCAGGCGGATCGATTAAAGACCAATTAAGCATCGATTACTGTGATGAACACGGATTATCAATGTATTTCAGCGGAAAACGGCATTTTAAGCACTAATAGAGTAAACAACAGTGCGCTAGTGAAAACCTGCAGAATTGGACTAAATATCGCTGGATAATATTTCTATCTTTAGTCGCATTAAATTATTGATAACTGCAACATTCACTTGAAGCCACGGATCACCACAAATGGGGTTATTTGACTTTTTTACTCAAGAACTAGCAATAGACTTGGGCACGGCAAACACATTGATTTACTACAACGACAAAGTCGTAGTAGATGAGCCATCTATTGTCGCAATCGACCGTACAACAGCAAAAGTTGTCGCTATAGGTCGACAGGCCCAGCAAATGCACGGCAAGACACACGAGAACATCAAAACTATTCGACCTCTGAAGGACGGCGTCATTGCCGACTTCAAATCGGCAGAAGAGATGATCAAGGGTATGATCAAAATGATGAACAAGAGACGCAGTTGGTTCTCTCCTGTTTTGCGCATGGTGATTTGTATTCCTTCTGGGATTACAGAAGTTGAAAAACGTGCAGTACGAGATTCAGCTGAACATGCAGGAGGTAAAGAAGTTTATCTTATTCATGAGCCAATGGCCGCTGCAATTGGCATAGGTATCGATGTTGAGGAGCCTATGGGCAACATGATTATCGATATTGGTGGTGGAACTTCTGAAATTGCGGTCATTGCCCTTGGTGGCATAGTTACAGACAAGAACATTCGAGTAGCTGGAGATGAATTTACCCAGGACATTGAAGAATACATGCGACGTCAACATAATATTTTAATCGGTGAGCGCACTGCTGAACAGATTAAAATTGAAGTAGGCGCAGCTCTTCCTGAGTTGGATGACCCTCCGGCAGACTTTGCAGTTCGAGGTCGAGATTTAATGACTGGTATTCCCAAGGAGATTCATGTGACCTATACAGAGATTGCACATGCGCTTGATAAGTCGATCTCGAAAATAGAAGAAGCAATCCTTACCTGCCTTGAAAACACACCTCCTGAATTATCGGCAGACATATATAAAACTGGCATTTACCTCGCAGGAGGTGGAGCTTTGTTAAGAGGATTGGACAAAAGAATTAGCATGAAAACTCAATTGCCGGTGCACGTTTCAGAAGATCCGTTGCGCGCAGTTGCAAGAGGCACCAATATCGCATTGAAAAATGTTGGACGGTTCCAGTTCTTAATGCGTGAATAAACCCCGAAGCATGCACTTAAAAGATGCGTAGCCTATTTCAATTCATCTACAGGTTTCATGTGGGCCTGCTGTTTCTAGTACTCCAGGCTTTGTGCTTCTTTTTGCTTTTTCAGCAAAATAATTTTCACAAGACTATTTACATCAACTCCTCCAACAAAGTTGTTAGTGAGTTGTACGCCAAACGCAACAAGTTGGCAGACTACCTGCGTCTTGATGAAATCAACGATACTTTGGCATGGGAAAATGCTCAGCTAAAAAACCGTGATTCTCATTCATTTGTAGCGCTGCAAAATGATCTGGTTATGATCGATGATACTATTCTTAGAAGAAAGTACCTCTATACCAGTGCCAAAGTCATAAACAATTCGGTAAATAAAAAGAGCAACTACATCACGCTAAACAAAGGAATCAAACACGGTATAAGCGAAGGCATGGCTGTTGTTTCATTGGATAAGGCTGTAGGAATTGTCAGACATGTATCAGATCATTTTTCGGTAGTTTTACCTTTGGTTAACACCAAATTCCAACCCAGTGTCAAACACAAAAAGTCTGGAGAAATAGGAGTTTTTAATTGGCCGGGCGATCAACCAGACATAGCCAAAGTTCGTGATTTCGCCAAATACACTGTCCTCCAAAAAGGAGACTCTATAGTCACAACAGGTTACTCGGCTTACTTCCCAGAAGGAATACTAATTGGTACAGTTTCCGAAATTAAAAATGATCCCGGCGATGATTTTATTCAAGTGATGATTGATTTGGGAATTGAATTTGATCGTCTCAACTACGTGAATGTTGTACAAAACTTAATGCTCGACGAACGTGAAGCTCTCGAGGCACAAGTCCCCAATGAAGAATGATTAGAATAATCGCAAATAACATTATTCGCTTCATGTTCCTGCTGATGGTTCAGGCTATGATTGTAAATAGAATCAATATCATGGATGGTTTTGTTCTGCCGTTCATCTATATTTTTGCGATCCTGATGCTTCCTTTGCACACCCCAAGGTGGCTAGTGTTGGTAATCGCATTTGCCACAGGCTTAATCATGGACATGTTCACAAGCACCCCAGGGATGCACGCAAGCGCTTGCCTCGTTATGGGATTTTTACAACCTTATGTTCAACGCCTATTGAGCCCTCGAGAAGGATATGAATTCACAGACAAAGCCACAATTCAAAGCCTTGGATTAACATGGTATGCTATGTTTGCGGGAGTGCTGACACTCATACATCATCTCACTTTGTTCAACATTGAGTTTTTCAAATTTGAAGGACTTGCATATACTCTTTTGACAGCTCTTGCCAGCGCGCTCGGCACATTGATTCTAATGATCGTAGGGCAATACCTCATCTTCAATCCTAAAAAACAAGGTTGATGAACTTCGAGAACCGAAAGTATGTAATCATTTTTATGGTGTTCTCGGTCTTCGTGATATTCACGATAAGGCTGCTATATATGCAGACTGTGGACGACAGTTGGAAAACAAGATCAACACGTATTACAGAGAAAGCTGTTGTTCTCAAGCCGCCTCGTGGTTTAATTTATGACCGAAATGGAGAACTCTTGGTTGCCAATCAGGCGATTTACGACCTGATGGTGGTTCCCAATGAGATTAAAAATCTAGACACCGCAGCCTTATGCAGTCTTCTAGACATTACCAAAGAGGAATTCATTGAGCGAATCAACACCATTAAGAAAGGAAGCTGGCGCAAGCCTCGTGAATTTCTAGGGCAAATTAAGCCTCAAGATTATGCCCGTCTTTCCGAGAAACTCCATGAATTCGAAGGCTTCTTCGGACAGCCAAGTACCATGAGGTTATACCCAAATAGCATAGCGCCACTTCTATCAGGTATGGTGGGAAAGGTGTCACAAAGAGCATTGGACAAGGACCCTTATTATGATCCTCTGGATTATATGGGTTTGGAAGGGATCGAGCGATCATATGAAAAGCATCTTCGAGGTAAAAAAGGGATACGATATTTCTTCCGCGACAATCGAGGCACATTGAAAGAAGTTGCTGAGGGCCGCTTAGATAGTTCTGCAATTTCTGGTTCCGACATTATTAGTACAATTGACTCCGAACTGCAGGCTTACGGTGAAAAATTGATGAAGAACAAAACAGGTTGCGTGATCGCAATAGAGCCCAAGACGGGTGAAATCCTCGCCTTTGTTTCAGCACCTGATTACGATCCAAATCTATTGGTAGGCAGAAAGCGTGGTGAGAATTACAACATGTTGCTCAAAGATTCATTGCGACCTCTCTACAATCGAGGGGTTCAGGGTATGTACCGACCTGGCTCAATATGGAAGATGGTCCAAGCTCTCATTGCTCTTCAAGACGGAATTATTGTGCCTTCAACAAGAATTTCTTGCAATCGCTCCATCATTGGCTGTCACGGTCCGCACTCCTTCGACGACCTCTCCGGGGCAGTCCACCATTCTTGCAATCCCTATTTTCGAGAGGTTATGAAACGCATGGTCGAACGAAAACAAGAATCTAGTCGATTCAAAGATGCTGCAATAGGCCTAGACGATTGGAAAAAGAAAATTCAGGCTTTTGGCTTTGGATCGAATCTCGGAACAGACATCCCATCTACCAAAACTGGCCAAGTTCCAGGCAAAGCATACTATGATAAGATTTATGGCGAATACCGCTGGGCATTTAGCACGATCTATTCTATTGCAATTGGCGAAGGAGAATTGCTTATTACTCCGCTCCAAATGGCGAACTTAGCAGCTACTATTGCAAACCGAGGCTGGTATATTGCTCCACACACAGTTCGAAAAATAGGCAATCAAGGTAAACTACCTGAATATCTAGTAAAGCATAGAACTGGAGTCGATTCTAAGCACTTTGATGTTGTAGTGGATGCCATGCAAAAGGTTGTTGAAGTAGACGGTGGCACCGCGAGACGGGCTAGAATTCCAAACATTGAAGTTTGCGGAAAAACTGGAACCGTTCAAAATGGTGATCTCGAAGATCATTCAGTTTTCATCGCTTTTGCGCCAAAAGAGGATCCCCAAATTGCCATTGCCGTTTATGTTGAGTACGCGGGATCAGGAGGAACATGGGCAGCTCCAATAAGCAGTTTAATGATTGAAAGTTATTTAACCGACAGCATTAGTAGCCCAAAAAAGGAAGAACGGATCTTAAACGCAG
Source organism: Gammaproteobacteria bacterium (assembly GCA_047615865.1). Taxonomy (GTDB): domain Bacteria; phylum Bacteroidota; class Bacteroidia; order Flavobacteriales_D; family Sanyastnellaceae; genus JADFAK01. Next base: position 15,392 of record JBLHIB010000052.1, on the reverse strand, counting down.
ATTTCTTCAACAAGTGATCCGAGCTACCGAAATACGACGCAACCTAGATTGGTTCACAGTGATTCTCTTCGGATTATTGCTGTTGGCAGGATGGATCACCATTTACTCTGCTAGTTATAATCCTGAAGCCACCTCTATCTTTAGTCTGACTGAGGAGTATGGCAAACAATTCATGTGGATTGGCGTGTGCTCAGTACTCGGCATTTTGGTGCTCAACGTAGAAGGGGATTTCTACAATCGATTCGCCTGGGCAATCTATAGTGGCACCTTATTGTTGCTTGCTTTAGTTTTGATTTTTGGGGTCGAAATAAACGGGGCCCAAGCCTGGTTTAGAATTGGCAACTTTAGTGTCCAGCCTTCGGAATTCTCCAAAATGGGAACGAGCCTTTTGCTAGCCCATTTTATCTCTCAAGCAAAAGTTGAATTTAAACGTTTTGAAACACGACTGAAAGCAATTGCCATCATTGCAGCCCCGGCCGCCCTTATACTGTTGCAGCCAGATGTAGGAACACTCCTTGTCTTTATCGCTTTTGTTCTCGTGATGTACCGCGAAGGTCTGTCCGGTAATATTTTGATTGTCGGACTAGGCGGATTGGTGCTAGGGGTTATAGCGATCATGTTGGCCTTCTCCACATTTTCATATCCCTTTCTAGGAGATCAGTCAGGCATTTTCATATTGCACTTAATCATAGTAATTGCAAGTGGCCTATTGATATTTGTAGTCAAACTTTTTGTACTTCCTCGCTATAGGAAAAGAAGCACCATGCTTGTCATAATCTGGGGAATCGTTTCCTTGGGCTTTATTTCGTCGGTAGATTATGTGATGCAAAGTGATGCCGTTCTCAAAACTCACCATAAGGATAGAATCCAAATCATGCTAGGGCTCATTGAAGATCCCCAAGGCAAGGGATACAACATGGACAAGAGTAAGATGGCAATCGGTTCCGGAGGATGGACTGGGAAAGGCTACCTGAACGGTCCGCTTACCAAATACAACTATGTTCCTGAACAAAGCACAGATTTCATCTTCACAGTCGTGGGTGAAGAATGGGGTTTTGTAGGCTCCGTAACAGTGCTCATTCTATTCGTCGCTCTCATCACGCGTATCCTTTTTATTGCCGAAAGGCAGCGCAGTCAATTTACGCGAGTTTATGGCTATTGTGTAGGGACAATACTGTTCATGCACCTCTCCATAAACGTCGGAATGGTCATGGGATTGGCACCAGTAATTGGAATTCCCTTGCCATTTTTCAGCTATGGAGGCTCATCACTGATGGGTTTTACCCTGCTGATATTCATACTCTTACGACTCGACTCCGAACGTATGGCGGGCTTCCGCTGACCTACACATTTTTGCAAATTCAAAAAATGTGACTATATTTGCAGTAACAATGAAGAACACATTTCCATATACTTGTTGCTGTTGTCGCGTCGAAATGATTCGGTAGGAACTCTGGTATATAAGTGATATATAATATTGAAACCCTCCCGAATTATTCGAGAGGGTTTTTTGTTTTTGGTTAAATAAATATTGTTTAAAATGTCATCATTTCTTACTCCATATTATTGTTGTTGTCGCCAACCATCGAGTGGGAAAGAAGAGCTATGACAGATCTGTTTCAAGGATATTTCAAAGGGCCCTTTCTCATAACGAGCAAGGGCCCTTTGCTTTTTCCTTTATTTTCAAATGAACCTTCAATTATTCCAAATACATACTTTCCACAATGACTTTCCCACTTCAAAATTCTCCACAAAATTTGGTAGACGTTCGATTCAACGAACTCGAGCATTATGTGGGAAACACACCACTTTATGAAATCAAACATGTTTTCATAAAGAAGGATGTAAAGATATTTGCAAAATTAGAATGGCAGCAATTTGGCGGTAGCGTTAAGGCTAGAGCTGCCTATCAAATAATTCGAACCGCCTTGCGAGAAGGTTGGCTAACAAAAGACAAGGCTCTACTCGACGCTACCAGTGGAAATACAGGCATTGCCTATGCCATATTCGCCGCAGTTGCCGGTATCGATCTGACACTTTGTGTTCCTGAAAATTGTTCAGCAGAGAGAAAGTATATTTTGAAATCTTTAGGGGCCGAAGTAATATATACAAGCCCTTTTGAAACAACCGATGGTGCTCAAAAAGTCGCACGGCAGATGGTCGCTGCGACTCCTGAGAAGTACTACTACGCGGACCAATATTCGAACAATTCCAATTGGCTTGCTCATTACAATGGAACGGCAACGGAGCTATGGGATCAAACCAATGAAGAAATAACGCATTTTGTGTCCGGGCTTGGCACAACTGGCACTTTTACCGGCACGGGGACCAGACTAAAAGAACTGAATTCAGATATCCAGCTTGTTTCCTTGCAACCTGAATCAGCACTTCATGGTTTAGAAGGATGGAAACACTTGGAGACGGCTCATACTCCAGGAATCTACAACGATCAATTGGCTGATTTAAACTTGGAAGTTAGCACGGAAGCAGCCTATAAAATGATGCAAGAAGTTGCTAAACACGAAGGATTGCGAATCAGCCCATCATCTGCCGCCAATCTTGTGGGCGCAATTAAACTTGCCGAACGGATTGACCATGGCTCCATCGTAACTATTTTTCCGGATGATTCGGCTAAGTATGGAGAACTTAACAAACGCTTATTCCCAAACTAAGATGAAGAAATCGATCAATATATCGCACAAGGCAAATGCTGTGATGGTGCAAGATGCAATTGCAAGTTTCCCGAACGAATGCTGCGGATTCTTCTTTGGAAAAGAAGTAGACTCCCGTATTGTTGAACATGCATTACCCGTGACAAATGAGAAAAAAGGAGATCAAAGACGCCGATTCTCAATATCACCATTAGACTATATGAGAGCCGAGCAACACGCCGAAGCAAAAGGGGTTAAATTATTGGGCATTTATCACTCACATCCACTTCATCCAGCATGGCCGTCTGTGCACGATAGGGTTCAAGCAATGCCATGGTTCTCTTATGTCATTCTTAGCGTGAACGCAAATGACGTGACGCATATCAATTCTTTTCAACTAAACGAAGCAAGGCTATTTGAGCTCGAAACAATAATCTAATCAACCAAAACTTAAAATTATGTCGAAGCTAATTATCCCAACTCCCCTACGAAAATTTACTGAAGAGCAAAGTACTTTTGAAAGTACTGGCAAAACTGTCAAGGAGATCATTCAAGATCTAGTTTCTCGCTATGACGGCCTGAAGAAGCACATATTAGACGATCAAGGGAATATTCGTTCGTTTGTTCGTATCTATGTTGGCGACAACGACATTCAATCATTAGATCAGGAATCCACTCCAGTTCAAAATCATGAAATCGTATCCATCATTCCTGCCATTGCCGGCGGACTAGAATAATCGCCATGTCTACAAAATTCTCAAAAGAAGAACTCGAACGATATAGTCGTCACCTGATCATTCCTGAATTTAACATAAATGGTCAGCGCCGGTTGAAAGAAAGCAAGGTATTGGTGGTAGGTTCCGGCGGACTAGGAAGTCCCCTACTCCTCTATTTGACTGCAGCAGGTGTGGGTAAAATTGGCATTGTAGATTTCGACATTGTCGACGAAAGCAATCTGCAACGACAAGTTCTGTTCAGCCAAGCCGATGTTGGCCATTCTAAAGTTGATGCAGCGAAGAGGCGTCTCATGGGCCTCAATCCGCATGTTGAATTTGAGACTTACAACACACAATTGACTAGCGCGAATGCTCTCGACATCATTAAAGACTACGATGTCGTAGCGGATGGGACCGACAACTTTCCTACGCGCTACCTAGTCAACGATGCTTGTGTATTACTTGATAAAGTCAACGTATACGCATCTATTTACCGCTTTGAAGGGCAGGTGTCTGTTTTTAACTACAAGCTTAAAAACGGAGAGCGCGGACCGAACTACCGTGATTTATTCCCTGAACCACCGCCTCCCGGTCTAGTACCCTCATGTGCTGAAGGAGGAGTTATAGGTGTTCTACCTGGGATAATGGGATCCTTGCAAGCAAATGAAGTGATTAAGGTCATTACTGGAGTTGGAGATCCGCTGTCTGGAAGGTTGTTCGTCATGGATGCGGCCTCATTTGAAACCCGGGTTTTAAAACTGGGTAAGGACAAGAAAAACCCTCTAAATGGAGAGAATCCAACCCAAACAGAACTCATCGACTACGAACAATTTTGTGGGATTAATACGAACGAGCGCGTAGAACAAAGTGAAGTAAAGGAGATTGATGTTTTCCAGCTGCAAAGCCTGAACAAAAGCAAAGAATCCTTCCAGCTTATTGACGTTCGTGAACCCTACGAATATGAAATTGCAAATATAAAAGGAGACCTCATGCCCTTGAAAACGATTGAAGAATTCATCGGGAAGATATCTCGTGACCGAAAGGTTGTTATTCATTGCCGCAGTGGGGTGCGCAGTGCACAGGCAATTCTAGCTCTTGAGGAAAAATACGGATTCGAAAATCTTTACAATTTAAAAGGAGGAATCTTGGATTATGCCGACAAAATAGACACCAGTCTGGCAAAGTATTAACGAAGCCAACTAATGATTAAGATTTTGGTCAAGTGAGGTGAAATCAATGGGAATTGATTTCTGGTCTAGCCCTAAAAAACTATACCAGTTTTTTAGGGCTATTCATTTTAAATCATTTAAAGTCCTAAAAGAACTTCCATTGGATCCTTAGCTCCAAATAACATCTTCTCAGGATTCTCTAACATATCTTTCACCTTCACTAAAAAGCTCACAGACTCTTTGCCATCAATGATTCTATGATCATATGAAAGTGCCACATACATGATAGGACGGATTACCACCTGTCCATTTTCAGCTACTGGCCGCTCAATAATATTGTGCATCCCCAGGATAGCACTTTGCGGTGGATTGATAATTGGCGTAGACAACATACTTCCAAAGATACCTCCATTGGTGATCGTGAATGTACCTCCGGTCATCTCATCAATTGTGATTTTTCCATCACGTGCCTTCAAAGCGAGACGCTTGATTTCAGCCTCAATTTCCGCCAAACTCAAATTCTCGGCGTTGCGAACAACTGGAACCATCAATCCTTTTGGAGAAGAAACTGCAATACCAATATCTGCGTAGTCGTGAAACTTCATTTCGTTTCCATCCATCGCAGCATTAACTGATGGATACAAATGCAAGGCCTCTGTCACAGCTTTGGTGAAAAAGGACATAAAACCCAATCCAACGCCGTACTTCTCTTTAAATATTTGCTTGTACTTGGCACGAACATCCATGATTGGCTGCATATTCACCTCATTGAAAGTGGTGAGCATAGCCGTCTCATTTTTCACGCTTACCAAGCGCTGAGCAATCTTTCGTCTCAATGACGACATTTTTTCATTGTGTTGATCTCGAGTCCCCCCCCAACCTAAGATGGACGATCCATCAATTCCAGCTGAAAGTGCACTGAGCACATCTTTCTTGGTAATGCGACCATTGGCTCCTGAACCATTGACCCCGGCAGCGCTCATTCCGTGATCAGCCATCATTTTCCTAGCGACAGGTGAAACATCCTTGTTCGTTGCTGCGACTGCCTCTGGCTTGGCAGCAACAACAGCTGGCTTGGCCTCTGCCACAACTTCCTCTACTTTAGCTTTTGGAGCAGCGGCAGACTTTGGTCGTTTTGCAGCAGTATCGATCAAGCATATTACATCGCCCACCGCAACAGTATCGCCTTCTTCGGCTTTGAGAGTGATAATACCGGCATCTTCCGCGGGCAACTCGAGTGTCGCCTTATCGGAGTCAACTTCAGCAATAGTTTGATCTCTCTCTACCCAATCACCATCTTGTACTAGCCAAGTAGCAATTTCAACTTCCGATATAGACTCTCCCGGACTGGGAACTTTCATCTCTAAAACAGACATGCTTTTTTCTTATTTAACGAGTTCGTTCGCGTAAGCAAATAGTTTGTCGATAATCGCCTTTTGACGATGCTCGTGAATTCTTGGTGATCCAGCAGCAGGGCTTCCTGAAGCCGAGCGCGAAATATCAATAATATTGGTTTGGCGCATGCGCTGCAAAATGTAGCTCCATGCTCCCATGTTCTGCGGCTCTTCCTGAACCCACAACAATTGAACATTTTTATCAAACTGCGCTAATACCTTTTCTAGTTGCTTTTCCGGAAATGGATACAATTGTTCTAAGCGGACAACGGCAATGTTACTACCATAACCTGTGCGCTCCTTCTCTTCTTCAATTTCATAGAAAAGCTTTCCGCAACAAAGGGCAACTGTATCAACATCCTTGGCTTTAACGCTAGAATCATCGATAACTTCTTGAAAACTGCCCTTGGACAGTTCCTTCATCGAAGAAACAGCTTTAGGATAGCGCAATAATTTCTTAGGACTGAAAACAATCGCTGGCTTCCTGAACTCCCAAGTCACTTGACGACGGAGCATATGGAAGAAATTGGCTGGTGTTGTGCAGTTGCATACAACCATGTTATATCCAGCACACATTTGGAGAAATCTTTCCATTCGACCACTCGAATGCTCAGACCCCATGCCTTCATACCCATGAGGCAGAAGCATTACTAGACCATTCATGGTTCTCCATTTGTCTTCAGAGGCACTGATAAACTGGTCAATTATGATCTGCGCACCATTGTTAAAGTCACCAAATTGAGCTTCCCAAATAGTAAGTCCAGTTGGATTTCCGTATGCGTATCCATAGTCAAACCCCAGCACCCCATATTCAGACAACAAAGAGTTATAAATAGTCAACTTTGCTTGGTCCTTGCTCAGCAGATTCAAAGGGATTATCTCTTCCTCCGTGTCCTCAGTTTTCACCACTGCATGACGGTGTGAGAAAGTTCCCCTTTCAACATCCTGGCCTGAAACTCGCACAGGCTTGCCTTCGACGAGCACGGTCGCATATGCCAACATCTCCGCCATTCCCCAATCCAACTTGTCATTTTCGACCATTTTCACACGGTCTTGCATCAACTTGGCAATCTTGCGGAAATACTTGTGTCCTTCTGGCAAAGTCGCCAATTGAATTCCGAGTTTATTCAGCTTTTTCAGATCGTACCCAGTATTCGGCGAACTATCAAAATCGGCAGGAACAGAATTTCGGAGGCCTTTCCATACATCTTCAAGAAAATGCTTTACATATGCTTTCGACTCATCTTTAGACAAGTCGTATTTATCATTCAAAGTAGCTTCCAAATCGGTGCGAGCCTTTTCACCTTCTTCTTCCGTGATCAAACCCTCCCCAATAATTTGCTTTAGGTAAATATCTCTCGGATTGGCATGCTTCGCAATGGCATTGTACAGCTTCGGCTGAGTAAACTTGGGCTCATCGCCCTCATTGTGCCCGTATTTTCTGTAGCCGAGCAAATCAATGAATACGTCCTTACCGTATCGTTGACGATAATCAAGTGCAATTTGAACAGTCTGCACAACGGCATCTGCATCATCTGCATTTACGTGAAAAACTGGACACAAGGTCGTTTTTGCCACATCCGTGCAATACGTAGAAGATCGGCCATCCAAATAATTCGTAGTAAAGCCAACTTGGTTGTTTACCACCAAGTGAATAGTCCCACCAACTCGGTAACCATCCAAAAGTGCCATTTGTACGATCTCGTAATTTATTCCTTGTCCTGCCAGAGCCGCGTCACCGTGAACCAAAATTGGCACAATGCTCTTCTCATCCTTTAAGTATTGATCTATTTTGGCTCTCGTAAGTCCCTGAACAATTGGATCAACAGCCTCTAAGTGGGATGGGTTTGGACACAAGGTCAAATGTACATCATTGCCGTTCTTTGCCTTGATGTCAGTGCTATATCCAAGGTGGTATTTCACATCACCATCAAATATCCCATCATCATCGAACTCCTTGCCTTCAAATTCACTGAATATATGCTTGTACGGCTTGTCTAAAATATGGGCTAGCGTATTGAGCCGCCCTCTATGGGCCATTCCTACTATAAATTCCTTTACTCCCAACTCAGCACCCTTTTCTACAAGAGTGTCCAATGCTGGAATAAGAGCCTCCCCACCTTCAATGGAGAAACGTTTTTGTCCTACAAATTTTTTCTGAAGAAACTGTTCAAAAACAGTCGCCTGATTGAGTTTTTTAAAAATTCGGAGTTTTTGCGTTTTCGAAAAACTTGGTCGGTTTTTTAACTCAATTCTATCTCTAATCCAATTTTGTCGTTCTGGATTTCGGATATACATGTATTCAATTCCAATTGACTCGCAATACGTGGCTTCGAGATTTTCAATTATCGCACTCAACTTAGCAGGTCCTATTCCCACCTCTTTTCCAGCCTGAAAAACAGTATCTAGATCTGATACTTCCAGTCCGAAATTGGATAATTCTAAGGTTGGGCTGTACTTCCTTCTTTCTCGCACTGGGTTCGTGTGAGTGAATAGATGACCACGAGATCGGTATCCATTGATGAGGTTGATGACTCGAAATTCCTTCGGCACATCGCCCGAAGCTTCCTCATCGTCTTCAAAGTTGGCTCGTTGAAACTCAAATCCTTCGAAAAAACGCTGCCAACTCTCGTCGACAGATTGTGGATTTTTCTTGTAATCCTGATATAGCCCTTCTATGGCGTCGCCATGGGCATTTCCGAGGTACGAAAGTTGATCTGACACAGTTTCTGTTGTACGGTTACGTTCAAATAGAGCACAAAATTAATGATTCTATAATTGAATTGCGCCCTATCACCTAGGTTTGTTCTAACAACCTAGTCGGCGTTTGAACTATAATGTTTTCTGAGAATCACCTTCTGCAATTCTCGGAACAAAATCAACGAGGCAATACGTCCGTTGACATCTTCTATTGAAAAGTCTGTAAGCACCTCTGTAAGCTCTCCTTCAGCCAAATCTATTCGGTAAATAACTTGCATCAATCGGTTCTTATCCTTCTCCATTAAATACTCTACTAAATTCGCCAAAGAACTCCATAAAGCTTTTGCGGAAGAATCTTCTTCTGACCAATTGACTACTAAACTGAAGAAATGAAAATCTCGATCAACCTGTTCCTTTACTAGAACGACGATTTCTGACTGATCCAAATGAACTGCCAATTCCTGATTTTTACTGGATATAAACATCAATGTTGACGGGAAGTAACATATTCACTCAAACTGGCCAGCATATTTTTTCCTTCGTCTTCTAGTTCGAGTTTATCCAAAATACTCATAGCCTTATCGAGGAATGAATTTGAAAGAGCCATGAGAGCCTCATCGCTTCCAGTCCTTTCCATAATCGCTTTAACAACAGAAATTTTTCTTATTGGATCAGGGCTTTCGCCTTTCCAATATTCAAGCAACTCTCTTTCTGCGTCATTTGCAGTTTGACGAGTGCGAATGTGCAGGAAGGTCTTTTTATCAGCCAAGATATCTCCTCCCAATTGCTTGCCTGTATTGAGGCTTTCGCCAAATGTATCGAGATAGTCATCCCTCAATTGAAACGCAAGACCCAAGCTCAATCCAAAATCGTAGAAAGATGCCTGCACATCCGGAGTAGCATTTGCCGTTAAGGCGCCCATTTTCAAAGCAGCTCCAACGAGAACAGATGTTTTCAAAGTGATCATATGCATATACTCATCCACCTCAACATCGTCTCGGCTTTCGAAATCCATGTCCAATTGTTGTCCCTCACACACCTCCAAAGCGGTCTGATTGAACAATTCCATACCCTCACGCAGGTGAGCAGGGTTCCCATGAACGAGCATCTTGTAAGCCTCAACCAACATGGCGTCTCCCGATAATATAGCTTGATTCACATCCCATTTTGCATGCACAGTCTGCATTCCTCTGCGGAGAGGAGCTTTGTCCATAATATCGTCGTGCATCAATGTGAAATTGTGAAAAAGCTCAATAGCAGCAGCCGGATATATAGCTTGCTCCACGTCTCCTTTGAGCGCCAGCGATGCCAATAAACACAATTGCGGACGCATTCTTTTACCCTTCAATCCCAATAAATAATCCATGGGAAGGTATAGGGATTCCGGGTGTTTTTTGGATGTAAAGCTGCTCAACACATGGTCGAGTTTCAGCATGCCTTTTTCCAGAGTCATCATTTTCCTTGTGCTAATTGATTGAGAAGATACTCACCATAACCACTCTTTACGAGCGGCTGAGCCAATGTGCGGAATTGTTCATCATCAATAAATTCCATTCTCCAAGCCACCTCTTCAATAGCTCCAATTTTCAAACCTTGGCGCTCCTCGATAACATGGACATACTGACCAGCCTGCATAAGAGATGCAAAAGTTCCCGTATCCAGCCAAGCGGTACCTCGATCGAGTTTAGTTACTTGGAGTTTTTGCTGACGCAAGTAGGCTAGATTAACATCTGTAATTTCATATTCTCCGCGGGCACTGGGCTCCAATTCTTCGGCGATTTTCACCACACTATTGTCGTAAAAATATAGGCCTGGAACCGCATAATTCGACTTAGGATTAGAAGGCTTTTCTTCAATTGAAACCGCCTTATTCTCATCATCAAACTCTACGACACCGTAGCGCTCTGGATCTGCCACGTGATACGCATAGACCATTCCACCATTGACTTGAGTATTGTCTCTCAAGATGTGACCAAAACCCTTTCCGTAAAAGATGTTATCCCCTAAAATGAGTGCTACTTTGTCCTTGCCGATGAACTCTTTTCCGAGTACAAAAGCCTGAGCTAATCCATTAGGAACTTTTTGTTCTACATAAGAAAACACACAACCCAATTGAGAGCCATCTCCTAAAAGCTTTTTAAAATGAGGTAAATCGTGCGGAGTGGATATTATAAGGATTTCAGTAATCCCAGAGAGCATTAGAGTCGATAACGGATAGTAAATCATCGGCTTGTCATAGACAGGCATCATTTGCTTGCTGACAGCCAAAGTAAGTGGATGTAACCGTGTGCCGGAGCCTCCAGCCAGAATAATTCCCTTCATTGAAAATAGATTGATCTCAAGGTGTAAAATTAGTTATTGTCGTCTTCACGATTAAACAGTCCTTTTTGCACTTCTAGTTCTTTCAGCTCAATATCTTCTTCCTCATCAATAATTTCTAAAAATGGTTCTTTAAAGGCCTTTGTCGTGAGCGATCGCTCGAGACTTAGAAGCAATGAAGGAAGTAAGACAAGATTGGTAAACATAGCCATCAAAAGTGTTACGGAAACTAAGATCCCAAGTGCTTTTGTTCCATCAAATTCTGATGCTCCAAAGACTGAAAACCCAAAGAAAAGCACAATGGAAGTGTACATCATACTTGTTCCTGTTTCCTTGACGGCCAGTACTACAGATTGCTTTATATTCCAACGAAGCAGTTTTAACTCTTGACGGTACTTGGCTAAGAAGTGTATCGTATCGTCGACGGATATTCCAAATGCAACAGAGAAAACAAGAATTGTAGATGGCTTGAGCGCAATGCCAAAATACCCCATGATACCTGCAGTAAAAATCAGCGGCATCATATTGGGAAGCAGACTGATCAATACCATACGCATTGACTTGAAAAGCAAGGACATTATTCCAGCAATCACAAGGACAGCAAGTGCCAAACTCACCAACAGGTTTTTAACCATATACTTGGTACCTTCCAAGAAAACCACGGAATGACCAGTAATCGTAATATTGTATTTCTCAGGGGTAAAAATACTGTCAATTTTCGGACGTAAATCTTGCAGTAGGAGGTCCATTTGATCCGTTCCGACATTGGCCATATATGCCGACACCCTCGTGCGCATCTTAGAACTATCCAAAAACATCGATTCGATGCCATTGGTTTCATAGTTCCCTTTCAGGTATGGCGCAATCCGAGACTCTTCGTTGCTTCGAATCAAGTCATATCGGGCTGGATTTCCATTGTAGAAAGCCTGTCGAGCAAATTTTGACGCATCGACAATTGACAAGGACCGACTGAATTCAGGATAACTCGCAAGCAACTCTTGGAGTTCATTGATCTTCTTCAGATTTTTCGATTTCAGTATTTGACCCTTGCGTTTAGCATCTATAATGATTTCGAATGGCATCACGCCAGAGAAATTTTCTTCAAACCACTCAAGATCTTGGATGATTATATCATCTGAGGGGAGATCGCCAACAATACTTCCTGTAGTCTTGATTTTGGTCATCCCGTAAAGACTAGTCACAAGAATAACGACAGAAATCGTGTACACCAATTTACGTCGGTCCTGCACCATTTTTACAAGAAAATTCACAACGACAAACAACCACTTGCGATCTAAATGCCGCACATGCTTGCGCTTAGGGGCAGGTAAAAAACTGAGAATCGAAGGGATGGTCAGAATTGAAATAATAAAGACCGCAATGATGTTGATCGAAGCGATCACACCAAACTCTCGGAGGATAGAACTATGCGTAAAAACGAACGTTCCAAAACCCAAAGCGGTAGTCATGTTGGTCATGAAAGTGGCGTTACCCATCTTCTCGATCACTCGAGTGAGGCTGCGCATTTTATTTCCGTGTTTCTTATACTCAGAGTGGTATTTATTGACGAGGTAAATGCAATTGGGAACCCCGATAACAATCATCAATGGCGGAATCAATGCCATAAGCATGGTAATGCGGTATTCGAATAAGCTTACTGTTCCAAGAGACCAGATAACACCCACACCAACCACAAGCATGCACACAAGTACAATGCGGATATTCCTGAAAAAGACTAAAAGTAAAAGAGCAGTTACCAATGCTGCCAAACCGAGGATAAAACCCAATTCGTTCTTGACCTTTCTGGTCATTTCTGTTCTTATGATCGGGAGTCCGGAAAGGTGAGGTTGAATTCCTGTCTCTTCGGTGAAGGATTGAATCATGGCTAGCATGTCCACCATGCTATTTCCTCGACGCTCTGAATTAAAGATTTCGGCATTCACCGAAACCATCATGAGGGTCGCGTCGCTTCCTTCCTTGAAAAGTAGGCCTTCGTAAAATGGTAAGTCGTTGATGCGGTTTCGAAGCGAGTCAACTTGAGCTTGATCCTGAGGAGGACCCTCTAGCAATTTCTTAAAAAAGAACTTCTTGTCGGCGGTGTCCTTGACCATCTCGTAGCAATAAGCCACAGAAAACACGGAATCAACGGTAAGTTCAAATAAGGATTGAGCCTGTCCATCAATAATCGTATCCAAAGGAACGCTCACCGTTTTAAGCTCCTCTCCCAATCTATACCAAGCCTGAAAATTATCAAGATCGTAGAGGGTAGGATCATTCACTCCTATGACCAGAACATTTCCATCTTCTGAAAAATCCTGGATGAAATCCATGTAATCTATAAATACAGAGTCATTCTCCGGAAGCAGACCCACAAATTTGTACGTCATTTTCACGTTCGTCGCATGGTACCCCATGAACGAAGTGAACAAGCCGAGGAAAATTAAAACGGCAACCCTATATCGAAGAATTAAACTAGCTAACGAAGACCACATAAAGGTCGAATAGAATGATGAGCAGGCAAAGAAACAAAAATCAGACCACAAGGAATACCTATGAGCCATTGATTGTTCTCACAACAACCTTACTTTTGTACTCTGATACAAGAACATATTATTCAAACCAACCATTTTGAAGGCAAAAACAGGAATATTATTGGTAAATCTCGGTTCACCAGACAATGCTCGATATCGTGATGTCTACAGGTATTTAACCGAGTTCTTAAATGACCCAAGAGTCATCGATCTGCCTATACTTGGACGATTGGCCTTGGTGAATCTACTCATCATCCCTTTGCGCTGCGGCGCCTCAACAAAAGCTTATAAGAAGCTCTGGTCCGAAAATGGATCACCTCTTATTTATTGGAGTAAAATCCAGCAGCAAAAACTACAAGCTAAAGTAGAAAACGACGCAACCGTTTATCTCGCCATGCGTTATCAAAAGCCTTCAGTCAAAAGCGTTGTTGAAAAAATGCACAAAGACAATATTGAAAAAATTATTGTCATTCCAATGTATCCTCAATATGCCTCGGCATCCACAGGGACAGTAGTCGAGAAAGTACTAGACGAAGTGAAAAAATGGTGGGTCACACCAGAGCTCCGCGTAATTCAAGACTTTTACGACCATCCAAATTACATCGGAGCTATAGTTAACAAAGCAAAAGCGTTTGATGTCAAATCATACGACCATGTACTTTTCAGTTTCCATGGCTTACCTACTACTCAATTGGATAGAGTCTACGATGAAGGAGAATGCGATGATCATGATTGTTCTCTAGAAATAAACGAGACAAACTCCAAGTGCTACAAGGCACAGAGTTACCAGACGGCAAGATCATTGGCCGCCAAACTGGACTTGACCCCAGAAGAGTATACCGTTTGTTTTCAATCACGTCTGGATAAGAAATGGACCAAACCATTTACAGACAAAACTTTGATTCGCCTAGCTCAAGAAGGAATGAAAAAAGTCCTCGTCTTCAGTCCGGCTTTCGTGGCCGATTGCCTCGAAACCACAATTGAAATTGGAGATGAATTTAAGGAGCTTTTTGAGGAAAACGGTGGCGTACAGCTTGACTTAGTGCCAGGGATAAACGGTGAAGATGAATTTATTGACTGCCTTTTTGATCTTGCAAAGATCTAAGCAAAAAAAGCCCCTGGTTGTGTAGGGGCCTTTTTTTTATCTATTGCTCTTAGTAAGCATATTCTATCGAGGAATATTCTCACAATGCAGCTGACAACAACTATACCAATCAATACAAAAAAACACTATCAGCTAGCAATCAGCATTTTACATTTTATCACGTTTTCCCATTTTTGGAAACAATACCAATTAGTTCCCATTATTAGACTTTAATCGACGTGAAGGAAGAACATCCTCTAGATGAAATTAGCGTAAAAGACATGGTCTTTCTCAATAGCAACGATCTCAATAAGCGAAGCTATTTAGGTATTGGCTCGCGACGTAAACTTGTGATCAACAACGATAACCAAAAACCTTTCGACGCGCTTAAAGAATTTTGGAATCATAAAAAATCGTGGCTCATGGGATACTTGAGCTACGACTTGAAAAACAGTGTTGAAAAACTAGATTCTCGAAACCATGACAAAATTGGCGCTGCATTAATTTACTTCATTGAGCCTGCTTCTCTTTTCTATTCGGCCTCCGGCAAATGGGTCACTGTATACAACGACCTGAATATTGACCCCAATAAAGTCATGAGCGAAGAAGGTGTTTCCCAAAATGGGAACAACCCTTCAATTCCACTAAAATCAAGAGTCTCCAAGGAAACATACTCGGATGACATCAATACCTTACTCAGGCATATTCATAGAGGAGACATCTATGAGGTTAACTATTGCCAGGAGTTCTATGCCGAAAATGTTGATTTGGATCTCAAGCGAGTTTATTCCAATCTCAACGAACTCACTCAAGCCCCGTTTTCTTGCT
>JBLHIB010000051.1:0-22622 GCA_047615865.1 Gammaproteobacteria bacterium | reverse complement strand
CTTCGATTCCTGAGAACCATGGTCGGCTTGAGTCTTCGAATTCAATCTCACCGCTCAATAGATCAGTGAAGTGATCTACCTCTTCGCCATCGTCGTTGATGTATACATATTGGTTCCACGTGATCGAAAGACCAAGGTCCAACAGCATGAACTCATCTTGAATGAAGAACGTTTTTGTATTGTAAGTGATTTCTCCAGTTGTAAGATCTGTCAATTGCCAGTATACATTGTCCTCATCTAAATCTACTAGATCAGGTGCTAGACGAAGTTCGAAATCTGATGCTGGTAAACGAGTAGGGTCTATTATCTTAATGTTAACAGGTCCTTTTCCTCGCTTGTATGTAATTTCATCTGCGTATACGTTTTCTAATATGAGTGCTTCTGACTCTTCAGATAACTCAACAATATTATCGCCGCATCCGCGTCCTTCAATTCTTGTTATTGTGACACCGTCACCATAGCTTGCATTGATATTAGTGCCGCCTGCCTCAGAGCTCACGTTGTGCGGAATTCCAGCATAAACTCGAATTTCACCTGCTGATCCTTTTCTAGAAGATTTGAATTGTTCTATCTGTCCTTGCTGATTGGCAAAATTGTAATCTAGGTAGTTGTTCACACCATATGCGATTGCCATAAAGTAGTATGTTCTGTGATTCACAAGTTTTGAATCGCCAGAAGCAAAAGCATCATCAGTAATACTGAATGAATGTTCGATACCATCGTTGTCGCCATCTACCATCAATGTAGGTACAGGCAAACCGATAGTTTCATCAGCAATAAAGTTAACCGCAGTCGAAATGTCGTCACGCTTATCGCATTGAAAAATCAATCTTGCTTTGTCAATATCGCCTAGATCAGAAGGTGAAACATCTTTATCAGACAATTGATAAATCATGTAACCTTGAAACAAATATGATCTGTTAGAAGGTGACAAACTATCTCCATCAATCTCAGCAGGAATAATTGGATCAAAACCAAACAACTCAGTGTCGTATTTGGTTTCATCAAAGTTATTACTTGTAGGAGTGTTGTTGGTCAGCATTAGGATCAACTGCTGATCAAGCTCCTGAATGGTAACATCCGGGGCATCAGGACCTTCAACCAACTCAAAGCATGTGTCGAAAAGTGCTTGTGCCTTGTCATCTGCAATTTGTACAAGTTTTACAGACTCAAATGGATCACCACCAGTGGCTCTAGCATAAACAACGCCAACAGTAATATTGTTGTAATCTCCTGGCTCCAAAGTAAAAGGACCTGCAGATTGCATAAATCTTCTGTCTCCAGATGGATTGCCAGCTGAATTTTCTGTCCATTCCTCAACATCTATGCCAGAAGTTCCCCAATTAAATGGATCTGAATCTCCAGGGAACATATAGTCAGCAGGAATGTTAAGGTCAGCTGCAGGAGGAGTCAATGCATTTCCACCATAAGCCATTCTTTGTCCGTTTCTCCAAAAACCTTGAAGATATCTGTAATAGTCAAGGGCAGTTGATGGCTCGCCGTTTATTCCTCCACCATTGTTGTAATAAAGGAACTTACGCATACCAAAACGCTCATTGTCAATAATCTGATCTCCATATCCAATACCAATTCCTTTGTAAGGAATACCCTTCTCAGCAATCGCTAGTGCGAAATTTGTTGTTAATGGATTGTCAACTCCATCTTCGTCTTGATATGGTCCTTCAAAGAAATCAACGCCAACTGCTGGAGGATTTTCTCCGTAACCATCAGAAGAACTAGATGACTCGTCAAAAGCATCGCCATTGTAGCAATATCCCAATCCTCTCTGAACATCACAACCAACATAATCATCTACAGAATTACCTACATCCGCATCAACCCAAGTACCAAAGTACGTGTTCTGAAGTGTCTGAGTTCCTTGGTTTATAATCACATAGTTGTAGAAAGTCATGTTGTTGATCTCATTCACCTCGGAGAAAGAGAAGGCCTGGGCACGAACTTCCATTCCTATTGGCTCACCTTGAGACTCAGAGTGGACGTTTCCTTTATCGTTAAAAATCCAGTAATACGTTTCATCTCCAAACAAAGGAACTGGATCAGTTCTTCTGCGTTCTTCACATGGCAGCTCTTTCAAGAAGTCATACCAAGGATAGTCACCAGCACTTGGATTGTAAAATCCGTCACCATCATAATCTAAAAATGGAGATAGGTAGTAATCTTGACCTAAAGCAGTTTGACCGTGAGCCGGGTAATCAAAGAAATAGCTTGGAATAGCGTAGCCAGATTCAAACTGGTCTTGAAGATCACAAGTCGGATCATTAAGACAGTCGTAATAGCGTCTATGTTCAACAGCATCTTGCTTGTACGAAACATAAAACCGATCGTATTGTGAACATACTGATTCATCTATTTCTGCAGCTCCGTCATTTGTAAGCGGGCCTGGCCAGAAGTCGTTACCCTCAGTTCTAAATCGAACGGCAGCCATCTTCAATTGTTGATCTGGAGATGTTCCTCCAAGCCACAATGAACCAGCATATAAAACAGAGACATTTCCTTCAGCTGGCACAATATAGCTCGCACGGCTATTTGCTCGATCTTGCCAGAGGCTTCCCCCTGTCTCAATCAGCGCGCGGACATTGTTGTATTCCATTTGCCTCAGCCCTGTAGCCGGCGCGCAAGCTGCAGCGCGAGTACCGTCGTCTTCGGTGTTCTCATCCCCGACAATGCCTGAACCTACGTATTTGTAGGCCATCGCATCACCTGAAGTGATGAGAAAGGCAACTAGCAGAGCAATTATTTTTCCAACAGTTTTCATAAGCTATTGTTTGTCTTTCTTGTTCGAGTTCTATTAAAAGTCTAGACGGACACCTAAACGGATTGTACGCGGCGGGTTCAAACTGAACGGGTTGTTAGCGTACATCGAATAGTAGTTTCTAAATGAGTCTGGTGAATTCTGTGTTTCGATATTCGCCTGGTACTGAGCAGCTGCTAAGTAACCATCGTCATCGGAAACGCCTGTATAGCGATAAACAGAATTAACATTTTGTGAGTTCAGAAGGTTTGAAACCCATAAGTAGATATTCAAGTTGGTGGTTCTCGCAGATTCCCCTTCTCCAAATTTCAATGTGAAATTACGATCGAGGTTCATATCCATTGAGAATGTCCATGGTAACCTTGAACCGTTAAGGTCACCGTCAGTACTTGGTGAAATCTCACCAGTAACCGGGTAAGCAAATCTAGCAGCAGTGTATGGAGTTCCTGAACCTAGGTTAGCAATGAAGTTAACACCTGTGTTCTTTAATATCTGCTTGTCAAATAAGATTGGTCCGTTGTAATCGCTTCCTTCACCATATCGGTAGTCCATTGTCACGTTTAAACGATGACGTTGATCGTAGTTAAATGGTGCGATTGAACGAAGGTTCGGCAATCCAGCGTTGATCAAAGCCAAAGCTGTTGTTGTAGTCGATCCTGTTCCTTCAGCAAACTGAAGAACATAAGCAGCTTTAATCCAGATATTACCAGTTCTTCTTAAGTCATAAGTTAAACTTAGTCCTTTAACTGTACCGAAGTCAAGGTTACCATAAGCGCTATATGGACGAGGGTAAGCTCCAGTAAAGTTTCTTACCTGGATCATATCACGCAACTCACGATAAAATGCTGAGATTTTCAAAGAAGAAGACTTCGACAATACTTGTTGAAAACCAAGCTCGTAGTCAATTGTCTTGGTTGGCTTCAAGTTCGGATTGTTGATCAATGAGCTTGAACGACTTTCTAAGTACAAGTAATCAACCGGATTGAATCTGTTGTTTGATTGTGGACGTTGAGTCAAAACATCATAGTGAGCAAAGAAAACAGCTTCTTCCGAAATCGGGAATGAGAAACTAATTCTTGGCATAATATTAACCTGAGGATCGTAATCTTCAAAAGCATCTGATGTTAAAGGAGCATCTGGCCCGCCTACTAAAAGTGGAGTTGGGAAACCGTTGTTTGAAGCAATCAAAGCTGGGTTCTCAACCTCTGCACCAGAAGCGTTGTACCAAGTTTCGCCATCACGGTATCCTGTGATATTCGCTGGATTCGCTGGATCATCTACATAAACAACAAAGTCATCTCCAATGTTTGATGGATGAGGTATATCGTTACCACCTATTTCACTTACTTCTCCAACTGATAAAGCTTGTCCTACCACATAAGGGTCTTTCAATACTTTTTGATTCGCGTCAAATCGGTCAACACGAACACCAACGTTAAAGATTATATCATCAAATGAGAACTTATCCATAATGTAACCCGACATGTAGATTGGCTCAAAAGCGCCAACTGGACGAGTGTAATTACCTCTCTCATTTGTTTCATTGAAGAAGTCTTCCAATGTAGGTCGACCGGTAACTTTGTTTCCATGATGGTCAAAACCATAATAGCTAACCAAGTTATTTCCTTGATTCAATAGGTCGTCTGCTCCAAACATGTCCAAACTAAATTGGTCAGGATCTAAAGCATCTGTATTGATGAAATCATTTCCATTAGGATCAAGACCCAATGACTCTCTAAGGTTGTAGTCAAACTCAAATTGATTGTCACCAATCAATCGATCATACGTGATGTAAGGAGTTGTTCCTTCAGGGTATGTCAATTCTCCCGTGTTAAGATCAAGCTCTTTGATGTGAGAATTGGCATACAATCGAGCCAAAGTCCAAAGACCTGTAGGGGCAATGCTAAAAGCAGCATCCCTTCTTTGCTCGTATTCAAAGCCCAACTGAAGCGCATGGTCACCCATGTCGGCTGATCCAGAAGCGCTAACTCTAAACTGACTGTTATCAACTACAGCGTATGCATTTCCTTGGTTTCCTTGGTAATTCCAGAGGTTATATGTTCCAGCAATAGTTTGACCATTCAATAGTCCGTTTCCTGTTTGTACGTTGGCCAATGAATTGTATTGGTCATCGTTTTCTCCCTGAAGATACAATGGAGTTATTGGAAACAAATCAAAGTACTGGTTGTTAATAGCTGCAAGCTCAGGATTGAATGACGATGGAGTGAAAACTACCAAAGTATCTTCAAAACCATCATGCTCATATAGATTGCCAGCATCGTTCAACGTGTACGAGTTTTGCTGTAAGACTTCAAATTTACCTACGTGGCCATATTTGAAGAAGTCATCCTTGTGTGTGTCATCTTGCGTGCGAACATTATTCTTAGAGTAATCAACCAACACACTATAGAATACATTCTTTAACGTAGATGCTTGGCTAGTCTCTTCATCTGCTTCAGCGCTGAAGCGCTGTGAAAACTTACCGTAAATTCTCCAGTCGAAATTTGTGTTCTCTAAGTTGTTATCCCAGTTCATCAACATGTTGCCATAACTGAAGGCATTTGACTTGTTGTAAGCTCCAGTTGCTCCAAAAGTCAAGCTGACGTTCTTCGACGTGTTCACGTCTATCTTCGCAACAACATTGGCACTCTGTGCACCTACGTTCTGACGAGTAGGAACTCTGTCAAAATCATTTGCATCTAGGAAGTCAGCATTGAACAAAGCTCCGTTCACGTCACCGTTGTCTGAAATGTTCTGACGCAATGGGCTATCCAATAGCTCTTGGCGAGCAGCATCATTCATTCTGTAAACACCACCGTGAGTTGGACGTGGATCTACAATGTCAGTATAGTTTCCTGAAAAGAAGAAACCTAATAATGGTCTTTCCTTCTCGCCGTTTTCATTCTTCTTGAATAAAAGCGGTCCAGAAAGAGATCCCTCTACTAGGTTGTATCCAAAACGATCCAAACCTTTAGCTGTGTCGCCACTTCTAAAGCCTGAACTTATCAATTCAATACCGCCTGAATACTTGGCTGAAGAACTTCTAAGTGAGATGTTGATGACACCACCAGTAGCATCTCCTATGTTGGCTGGGATACCTCCGGTGATAACCGAGATCTCTTCAACAGCAGATTTAGGAAGCGCAGATGATCCACGAACCTTTATACCGTCTATATAGACCCATGTACTATTGCTACGTGCACCACGAATGGATATACCATTTCCACCGGCATCCGATACACCGGCTACAGTTGTCGCAATTGAAGTAGCAGATCGACCTGGCATCTTGTTGATGTCCTCACGAGATACCGTTCCACCCGATGCTCCACCGTCTTTGTCAATCAAAGGCGTGCTGTATGCAACGACCATAACTTCGTCCAGCTGGATACCAGCATCAAGTTTTTCGTCTACAAAAGTGATTTTGTTTGAATTTACCTTGACACCGTCAATTCGCTTCGACGCATATCCCACATAGGAGAAAAGCACGTCATACGTACCTGGGTCAATTGGTTTAATGGTGTACTTGCCATCAAAGTCGGTGTTTCCACCAGTGACCTGATTTCCATTAAGGAATACAACAACATTTACAAATGGCAGCAGCTCTCCAGTATTGGAGTCGGTGACAGTACCTTTCAAGGTTCCTGCACCTACCTGAGCATAGACTGGGGCAGAAAGTACGGCAAGAATAAGCGCACAGTAGAACTTTCTAAACATACAGTTCGGTTTACGTTTTCAATAACTATTTCTCAACAAGCGGGCGTAAATATAGAAATTAATTCCACCAACACCGTATGTTTCCGCACTGTTGTGTGTTTCAACGAGTTGCAGTTTTGGCTATAGGTTTATTTCTAAATTCTCAATTCTCAAAAGTACGCTATAAGCTCACTCAACGAAAATTTTCAGAGAAGATTACCTTGCAATATTATACACGTCTAGATTTTATAAGGGGTATTCGACTGCAAAATTCTGACTTGAATTTGCCGTAAATGTGAATGCTAACGAAAGTGCTTCTTGCGAAAAATACGTTGAAAAAATGTCCCGTTCTTACCATTGCCTAGGCGCTGCGTCTTTTTTGCGTTTCGCTTCATTCGCTTGCGGGTGTTCTTGTCTTGAACAGTTTTGTGCCGCTTAGTGCCGTTTTGGTAATTGTTAGCAATTTCCGCTCGGCTGTCTCCTTTTTGCTCTATCTGGTCCCTGCGCTGTTTGCGCGAGCTCTTCTGCCCATGCGCAGAAAATGGGATGGTAAAGGCCACTAGTAGCAATATTTGTAAAAAACGTTTCATGCTGGAGTTCGTTTCTTGATTTTAACGCCATTAGGCAAATGATTATTCGCAATATCTATAAAATAGTTTCGAAATCACAATCTCTTCTGATCGCTCTCGTCTGGAAAGTATTGCTTCAGGCAGACCGTTTGCACTCAAGAGCAGTTCTTGCGTGTTTGTGCGTTCACCATTGACTTGACGTATCACTTTCTCAAGATTTCCCCATCGGTCATACTGAAATTTTTCCTTTGTTATTTTTTGATTTTCAGTCGAAATTCGTTCAGCAATGCGCGCAAATTTGTCGTAACCGTAATGAATACTATTTCTGTCCCCAGAAATGATGAATTCGGATTTGTACGCACTCAAATAGCCTGAATTTGTCCAAATCCATGTTTCTCTGTAATAGGGTAACCCTAAGTCGTTTCTAGAGAGTAGTATTTTGGTCGTATCGTTGGGCCATGTCGTGTTTCTGGATTCTGAATTGACCTTAATTCTCCTCAAATGACCAGTTAGGTCTTGTTTGAAACGAATTATTGTGACATTGGAGTCTTGGTAAATTAATGTGTCGGTGATAATTGACCGTCTGGTGGAATAGCGAATACTTTGCAACTGACTTTGTCCATAGCGCTGGCTTATATTCGTTGTGTCTGCTCTTCCAAAGAGTGAGCTGATCTTTTGGTGGGCTACCGTCTCACCTTGAGGGTCGAACTGATAAATAGATACGTCACCAGTTTTTTCGATCTCGAATCCGTCAGGTTTAATTGAATGCTCTACACGGATTTGACAAATACCGTTGGCCGCAATAAATGCGCTGTTAAAAAGCCACTCATCCTCCATGGCATTGCCGTGAGAATTGTCCATCAGCTGGCATCTAGCGACTTGGATAATTAGAAAGAAGATTAAAATTAGGCTAAGTCTCACTTATGTATCTGTTTGAGGGCAGATTCTGAATCTTCAACGGGAAGCTGACAGGTTTTATTCTGGCAGACAAAAATCGTGGAGCTCGAGAAGAACTTTCCTTCTAATAATGGCAGCGATGATTTTGATGCAGCTCCCATCAATAAAGTATTTGGGATGTATTGGGCACGTAGTTCAGATGCCAGCCGCTTAGAATCGGGGCCGGTGATGGCAACTTCATACAATGTGTGGGTATGCCACATATGCAAGGACGCCCAATTCGATACATTTTGACCATAACTGAATTCAGGAAGCATGTTGTTCAACATCTGCTTAGCAATGTCCTTATACCTAGTCTTGTCGAAATAGACACCCAATGAAAACAAGCCTTTTGCCAAACTGCTATTCGAAGCAGGGATTACATTGTCCATCAATTCTTGTTTTCTAGCGATGAGAGGAGGATCAATGTCGGAAGTGAACCAGAACATGCCCGACTCCTCAGCATAGAAATGCTCAATCGAATAATCGGCAAGTTGTTTCGCCTCATTCAGCCAGCGCTCTTCGAATGTTGCCTGGTAGAGCGCTATCAGAGCTTCAATTGTGAAACTGTAATCTTCGAGATAGCCATTGATTGTGCTTCGGCCAGCTTTGTAATTGTGGTTGAGAGCTCCTTCTCCTGTGAGTTGCTTAGATATCAGGAATGAAGCACATTCTTCCGCACGACTTAAATAAGTTTCGTTCCCAAAGGCCATATACGCGTCGCACAGACCTTTTATCATGAGGGAGTTCCAACTTGTAAGTGTTTTGTCATCTAAACCAGGCCTGATTCGAGAAGCACGAATCTTCATTAATATGTCTGAGATCTCTTTTTTATTCTGCTCAATTTCTTCCTGGGAAATACTGAGTTGAGCTTTGATCTCTTGATCGGTTTTGTCGCGCAGTAGTATGTAATTCCCTTCCCAAGAGCCTTTGCGGTTGATGTTGTAGTAGACTGCAGCGAAATCATACAAGTCACCTAAGGCAGATTTGAGCTCTTGTTCCGACCACACATAGAACTTGCCTTCTTCACCCTCACTATCAGCATCCAAAGCACTGTAATATTGTCCTTCATCTCCTCGCATTTCACGATCGATAAACTCCAGTGTTTGTTCAACAACTTCCTTGTACAATGAATTGCTAGTGAGCTGATAAGCGTGAGAATAGAGACTCACGAGCTGCGCATTGTCGTAAAGCATTTTCTCAAAATGAGGAACTTTCCAATCCTTGTCAGTGCTATATCGGGCGAAGCCCCCGCCTGCCTGATCATAAATCCCACCAAATGACATTTGCGTAAGCGTAGTATTTACAAAATCCAACACCTGCTGATCATCGTTGTGCCAAGCATATTGAAGTAAGAACTCGTAGTTGTTTGGTAAAGGAAATTTTGGAGCTCTATTGGGTCCACCTTTCTGCCGATCCCAATTGGCCGACCAGCCATTGACTAAATTGGTGATAGTTGATGAAGTAAATTCTTCCTCGGACTCATTTCTGTCAATAAGTTCACTTTGCTGGATTCCTTGAGTTAGATTTTTGGCATATTCCTCCATTTTCGTCGGATCGTTTTCCCGAAGATCAAGCAAAGATTGCATGATTTCCATCCAGTTATCTTTGCGGAAATAAGTTCCTCCGTATATCGGACGACCATCAGCCAAAGTAAAACAATTGAGAGGCCATCCACCTCGCTGAGTCATGAGCTGCACGGCATTCATATAAACTTGATCTACATCTGGACGCTCTTCTCGATCAACTTTGATGCACACAAAATATTCATTCATAAAAGCTGCTGCAGTGGAATCTTCGAAGGTCTCGTGCTCCATTACATGGCACCAATGGCATGCACTGTAGCCGACGCTCACAAGAACCAGTTTTTGCTCTTCCTTGGCTTTGTTGAATGCAGCTTCCCCCCAAGGCATCCAATCTACCGGATTATGTGCATGTTGAAGCAAGTATGGACTTGTCTCATCAATCAAAGCATTGGTATGTTCATGCATGGAATCTTGGTTAGGCGTTTGTTGTGACACATTGCAACTGGCCCAAAGGAAAATAAAGGCGAGGCAGGCAAAAAAACCATTCTTCATAGGTCAAAGATAACAAGGTCAAAGATCATTCAGAGATTCATTTGCTTCATCCTAAGCCGACTGAGGAAGAAGTGATGTTGTCTATTTGGTGCATCCAGATGGGTAAAACACATGGAGATGTCTTTATGCAGGGCTAACCCTATGTATTACAGTGCTTTGCGCATAACAATGAGCGTGAATTTTTAGGGGTGTACTGGCTTTATAGTCAAGTATGAACAATTAAATAATACGAAGGATACTGGGCTCTGTCAATAAGTTCTCGTTCGATGCTCGTATGCTTCAAAAGTAAATTGTGGTCTTTTTTTGTGTTATACTGATCTCGATTATTGGCAATCATCTCGTGAATTGCAATGCTAGGTATGCACATTGGCTTGTCTCAAGTCTTGCGTTAACGGCTCTTGCATCATACAGGAGTATAGTGAAGTCCTTGATCAATTTTGTGCGTATACTGTTTGTTGTAAGAGTGCTGGCAGTCTTGATGGTGAGTTGGTTTATGTTCGCGGGTCCTGATGTGCTGCAACATATTGCATCATTCTTGCAACAATTTTGGTTTGATCCCACATTGCCTTAGTGTTTCTTGATCGCCAGTTTCCTGATTGGACTATACCGTACTCGGATGACAGGGCAATGTTCTGGGATAAGAGAATCGCTCAGGTCTTAGTATTTGTCGTGTTCATTTTTACCAATTGGTTCGGACGAAAGCAGTTCGAACAAACAGGGGATAAAACCAATATCCAACACAAGGAAATAAGCGAACAGCGAGACCAGTTGTAGAGCATGAAGAAGATCTTGAAGAAAAATCAATTGACCTTAAGAAAAGCGAAATGAAGAGTTGATGGTTGCCAATGATCAAAAAAAACAAGGTTGTTCTCCATTGTTAGTCATGACATGCGTTCGCCTCTATCCGGGATTCAGAATTCCATGCGATTTCATCAGAATGACATTCCAACGGAATGTCGTAAGATCAGATTATCAATTTGCTCAGAGGAGAAACAGTCTCTCACCCGGCACCTGAATACATATGATACTTGTCTGGGGATCAAGTTGTGCAAGGTCTATATCGATTAGCATCGTGGTGAGATTCAATGTGAAAGCACCCAAGTAAAAGGCACTGTTTTTTATGTCCGTTTTCCCAATTAGAAATCAGTTGTGATATAGATTCGCTCAGTTTGTTTTTTACCTTAGCCGTCTAAATCATTTTGCATGTCTAAAGATGTAATTTTCGACCTGATCGAAAAAGAAAGACGCCGTCAAACGAATGGCGCTGAGCTAATAGCTTCTGAGAATTTTGTGAGCGACGATGTATTAACTGCGGTAGGATCGGTCCTTACCAATAAGTATGCAGAGGGCCTGCCAGGAAAACGATACTACGGCGGTTGTCGTGTTGTTGATGAAGTCGAAGACTTGGCTCGTGAAAGAGCAAAGGAACTTTTTGGCGCTTCTTGGGTGAATGTTCAGCCCCATTCAGGAGCCAATGCCAATTCGGCTGTAATGCTCGCTTGTCTCAATCCAGGAGATACCATTCTGGGTTTCGACTTGTCCCATGGAGGTCACCTAACACATGGCTCACCAGTGAATTTTTCTGGAAAATTGTACAATCCTGTCTTTTATGGTGTTCACAAAGACACTGGACGAGTGGATATGGATATGGTGCGGGATGTTGCAAGAAAGGAAAAGCCCAAACTTATCATTTGCGGAGCATCTGCATACAGTCGAGATTGGGATTACAAGGAATTTCGTGAAATAGCCGATGAAGTTGGTGCCGTTTTGATGGCCGATATGGCGCATCCTGCTGGATTGATCGCCAAAGGACTCTTGAAAAATCCACTAGAGCATTGTCATGTAGTTACTACAACTACGCACAAGACATTGCGCGGACCTCGAGGAGGAATGATTCTAGTAGGCGAGGATATTCCAAATCCCTGGGGCATTGCCACAAAAAAGGGTGTAGTGCGAAAAATGTCGAGCTTATTGGATTCTGCTGTTTTCCCCGGTATGCAAGGTGGTCCACTTGAACATGTCATTGCCGGTAAGGCCGTAGCATTTGGCGAGGCCTTGTCTGATGATTTCAAAACATACGGTATACAAGTGATGGCCAATGCCCAAACGATGGCCAATGAACTTATGAAAAGAGGATACGACGTGATCTCTGGTGGTACCGATAATCATTCCATGTTGGTTGATTTACGATCAAAAGACATTACGGGTAAGGCGGCTGAAGAAGTTCTAGGCGCGGCTGAAATAACGGTGAATAAGAATATGGTTCCCTTTGATACCCAATCTCCTTTCGTTACTTCTGGAATCCGCGTTGGAACAGCAGCTGTGACAACTAGAGGTCTTGGAGAAAAGGAGATTATTTCTATTGTAGAGTTTATGGATGAAGTGATTACAAATCCAACGAGTCAAAGTGGTATCGACAATGTCAGCAAGCAGATAGAAGCGTTGATGTCGGGCTTCCCACTCTTTAAGTAAAATACTTGTTTCTTTGAAACGTAAAAATGCTCTGTACATAAATTGTACAGAGCATTTTTTATTGGGTCTTCCTTGCACTAATCAAGGAATATCTTTTGTGTAATGGTTCTCGATCCATTTTCTATTAATGTCACGTGGTAAACACCTTGTGAAAGTTGATCAAGAGCAATTTCTGCTCGCAGACCACCAAGTCCGTTCAACGTTTTTGCTTGAACCAATTTACCTTCTAAAGTGCTTATCTCAATTCGTGCGTTTTCGCTTAGATCGTGCCCACTTTGAATTATGAGTTGATCACCAGCTGTATAGATCAAGTAGCTGTCCTCGTTTAAAGTGATTTCTTCAAGATCTACAACCGTTCCAACAACTTCAATCTCTAGCGACGCAGTGTCAAAACAACGACCATTGTCTGCATAAAGTATGACTTCATATGTTCCTTCTTCTGTATAATTGAAGCTTGGATTCTCGGTTCCGAATAGAATAATGTCTGAGGTGAGGTACCATACGTAATCAAGGGCATTGGTAGAAGTGTTTGTGAATTGCACTGCTTCCCCTGTGCTCAAATCAACAACAAGCGGTCCGTCAAAACTGGCTTCCACTATATCCGAGTCATACAGGTCGAAAAACATATGCTCATTTCCACAAGCATTACTCACGATTACTTCATATTCACCGGCTTCTAGATTGTCTATTTCTAATAAGCCTCCGGCAAATGCATAGCTATCGATCTCTGTTCCATTTTGAATAATTTGAACTTGACAATCTGTTGTAGTGTTCAACTTAATCGTTCCATCACTTTCAATATTGCAAGATGCTGCAGTAAAAGAAATAGTTTCTAAAGCCAATTGAGCAGGTTGGTCAATATTGAATGACTTAACGATACTCGCGCATTGCCCATCCAAATCCTCGATTGCAACTGTGTAGCTGCCAGTGCCCAAACCTTGCAGGGATGAAGATCCTGAAACATTGAGATCACTAGCCAACAATAAGTCACCTGAGTCATACCAGTAGTAGTTGTAAGGACCAACGCCATTCGCTGACGCAGTAGCAATACCATCTGCATTTCCACTACAAGTAGCATTGGTTTCTTGCACAGTCAAAGCAGTGGAAGTTGTGATATTGAAACGATGGGAGTCATCAGCACCAGAAGCTTCGAATGAATAATTCATGCCTGATTCCAAAGCAACAGTATTTCCTGTCAGTAAATCTTCAAGAGTCAAACAGGCGCCAATAGCTTCAGCGGCAAAATCTGATGCAGTGATCATGTACTCGCCGTCAAGAGCAACTTCCAAATGAAGTGGAATTGGGTTGTTTGAAATCAATTCGCCAACTGCGTGAATTGAGAGTTCAGATTCTTCATTGCCGCTGCTGACAACAGAATAGAGAGAAGGAGCCTCGTCATTATAAGATCGGAATTTATAACCGTCGTAGGCGTGATCGAAGTCATCCGTTGCACCAGGTCTTACCGCAAGCGCAAATTGATCATTGATGCCACTTCCTGAAACAGTCAGGGTGATCGTTTGATCATAGAAATCTTCCGTTTCTCTAATGAAAGCAACGTATTCATCGGCCTTTACAGCTTCATCCATTCCAAAGACAGCTCCAAGTGCATTGGTCTTAATCCAATAGCCTTGTTGAGGAGCGATATATCTTGATCCTCCGTTGACACCTACTCCACCGCCAGTGTATGATGCCCATTGCTGAAGATCATTGTCCCATGCGTAAATAGTTCCGTCAATATTTGTTCTGCTCCAACCTGCTGTTGCATCCCAGTCAATAGTTGACTGATATGAATTGGCTACCAGAGCCCAACCATCGTTAAAGGCAACAGTGCTTGAGTTGGTATGCGAAACTGGAATGGAAACAGCCCCTTTTACAGGTGACCCATTGTTACCTAGTGTTAATGGTAATCCCGCCATATAGATAAAGCATCCTTCTAGAGCACTTACCGCATTGTTGATGTCTACTGGAGCGAAAAATCCAGAATCGTAGAGCGCCTGTGTTCCTATAAGTGTTTCGTCATAATAACGAACATTTACAAAGTCATAATCTGGAAAGTCTGAACCTAAAAATCCAGTTGTCGTGAGATCATCATTCCATTGGTTGCTAACTGTAGAACCATTTACAACTGTCCCCATCATTCTCCAACCTGCTTGAGCAGACCCCAGGTAGTTCTGAGCAACGGCCTCTCCAACGAAGTCTGCCGTAGCTTGAATTTCAAGTAAACGACCAGTAGATGTTGAGTTAGCAGCGAAAGTCCAAACATTTCCATTCACGTCGAAGTCACCATTTTGAAGGTCAAGTCCACCATTGATGGTTTGGTCACTCATCAGTTGAAGTCCGGATGCATTGTCAAGTCGCACATCGAAGAAAGTGGTGTTTGTTGTCCCGCCCAATGTTTGAGGTGCATTGCCCTCAAAGCTAACTTTCGAATCACTTGGACTGAACGTTCCGTCGGTCAATAGGTTTCCGCAAAGACTCATTGTTGATCCAGTTCCCAAGTTGAATGTACCACCCGTTTCAACATCGAAGTTCAATACGTTGAAGTTTCCAATATTGTTGGTGACTACGTGTGTGTTTTGTACAATAAGATTAGTTGTGCAATTTGGAGTTAACAAGCCTCCAGTGCCGGCTGGATTAACATCCCAAATAGCACCTGTCATATCACCAGTCGCAACAGAATAGTAAGTGGTTGATGGAAAAGGTATGCAGAAGGCATGTGATTCACTGAAACCAAAAGCAATGGTTGTGATTTGCGCTAGTAGATTGCTGCTAGCATCGGAAAGGAAAAAATCTCCTACCTGACCACAATTACTTCCACTAAGACCATCGCCATAACTGTCATATACATTCAAGGTATAACATCCATCATTCAAACAAACGTCGATCAAGTTAGTCGACTGATCTCCATAACCTGAACCAGATGCAACAACGTTAGACGAACCGTCAACAATGTCCCAAGAGGTTTCGTTTTCCCAACAATCTGTTGTCAAGGTCAACGTGATTGTATTTGGCGTTGACAGCGTGCTGAACGCCTGAGCTCCCGTGTCGTTTAAAAGATTTTCATCTGTACCTCCATTCGGATTTGACAGAGCTACGTTCAAAGTATGCGCTCCACCTGCTGTCGTGTTGGAAGCTAGAACAACCGTAGTTGAATATCCTGGTGCCAAAGAACCTACCCAGTTGAAAGTAGCAGTGGTACCACCATTAATATCCCAATCTATATCTAGTGTTGTAAGAGCAACTGATCCGTTATTCTTAATCTCTACTTCAATTGAATATGGACTTGAACACTGAAGGCCAATTGGACTAATCGCTTGCACGTAGACCGCATCCAAAGTGAATTCCGGATTGAAGAAGATTCCTGTGAACAAACCACGACCGTGAGTTGCCGCAGCAACTTCATTGTCCGAAGTTCTCATTTGCAACATGTCAACTCGCACATTGGCAAGTCCTGAATTCGAAGGAACCCAGCTTGGTGATCCAACAGAAATATCTGCAGTAGACCACACGCCCACTTCAGTTGCGAGAATAACTTCGTTGTAGTCGTCTGGATTGAAGAGTGCCCAGCGAACTGGCATATCAGGAAGGTTACCCTCCTTACTTGTCCAAGATGCTCCGCCATTGCTTGTGTAATAGACCGAATTCACTCCAAAATTGCCAAATGTTACGAGCAATTCGCTTTCGCTAGCACCTATTTCGATGCATGATATCGTTCCACCTGGTAGGGCGTTCGAAGGATCGGCATTCGTCGAGGCTGGTGTTCCATCTGCGGTAGTGACTTTCAAAATTTGTCCAGCACCTGTACCAAGGAACAATGTCGTAGATCCTAAAGTGTGAGGTGAGACTGATATTGCTGTCGACGTTCCAGATAGAGATGGAATTGTGATGTTGGCAGCAACTATTGTCCCACTAATTCCAGAGAGACGTCGAAGAGTGGATCCTGTGCGTGATCCAAAAAGGATGTCTTCATTGTCGTCGTAGTCGGTCGGATTAACAAAAAATCCTGTGTTTTCACTGGCAATACCTCCGAATGTTGCACCATTGTTTACCGAACGGTAATAATTGTTGTACACATATGAAGTGAGCTGATACGTTGGATCAGTTTGATCGATGTGTGTGAAACATCCATCACCACCTGTAACTTCAGATGTTGAATTTATTCCAGCAGCATTGTATCGTTGCGTTCCGTTGTCTTGAGCACCAGCCAAATACCAATCAGTTCCTGCTGTTGGGTGAATGGCACAAGCATAATATTGAGTTACGTTGTAGTCGTCATTGTGTATCGTGAATGCAGGCGTCGCAGCAGT
Organism: Gammaproteobacteria bacterium; assembly: GCA_047615865.1. Taxonomy (GTDB): domain Bacteria; phylum Bacteroidota; class Bacteroidia; order Flavobacteriales_D; family Sanyastnellaceae; genus JADFAK01. The sequence continues at coordinate 5,794 of JBLHIB010000051.1, read as the reverse complement.
CGCATTTGCCGAATAGGCTACACCACCGTCATTGCCGAATACTACTTCCGTGCTTGAGCCTGGCTTAAATGCAATAGCGTGCTGATCGGCATGAACTTCGGTAAACCCGTAACCACCGTACCAGTGTGATACTTGCTGCCAGATAGCACCTCCATCAAAAGAATGGAAAAGATCCACACCACCAACATAAAGGTGATCTGCGTCATTGGGGTCAACTTGGGCAATAAGGTCATACCATGCTTGTCCACGGGTGAAATCTACCGCTGATATTCCAACATCAGCGTCATTTGGAAGCGATTCGCTTGTCCAATTTGTTCCTTGATCACCTGATGAATAAATTCCTGTTAACACAGACCCTGAGCTAGTTATTGCATAAATAACGTTCGCATTTGAAGGCGCTGTCGCCAATTCAATACGGTTTAGTCCGGCGGTTGGAATTCCATTTCCAGCTGCAGACAAATGAGTCCATCCACCAGAATTACCAGTAGTAGATCTGAAAATATCACCTTCGCTGAAGATTCCCATTGAGGCATAAATTGTATTGTCAGCACCGATCTCCAAATCCGCTGCACGATTCGTGTTTGCGTTCGAGGTACTGCTATTCAGCACTGCAGCCCATGTCAGGCCGCCATCTTGTGAACGCTGAACTCCATCACCTCGAGTAGCAACATAAATGTCTCCCGTGGTCGGATGAACTACTAAGTCTTGTATCTGATAAAAAGTACTGTTGTTTGTACTTGCAAGCTGAGACCATGACGTCCCGCCGTTTGTTGATTTCCAAATCCCTAGTCCACGTATAGCATCGGCATTGTACCAACCTTCGCCAGTTCCAATATAGAAAACTTGTGTATTTGAAGGGTCGTAGTCCATGCATGTAACCGCGAGATTTGCCCAAGTATCGTCGACGCTAGTCCAAGAAGTCCCTGTCGTTGTGATGTCATTGTTATACCAAAGACCACCGCCTACGCTACCTGCCCATAGCTTGTTGGTCGTATTTGGATCCCACATCATTGTTCGCGTTCTACCACCAACATTGTCAGGTCCACGCTCTTCCCAAGGAAGTGTAACGTCACCCGGAGCATAGCGAGAAGGATCGGTTTTGAATTCTTCTACAATGCGCAAGGCATCGTTTAATCGCTCAATGGGAGGATAACCCAATGCAGGATCTAGTGTCCAAAGAAAATTCTGTTGTTGAGCCAAATCAGGACGATCGTACTTAGGCATTTCTTCCGCCTCGCTTGCTGTCAATCCATTTCCTGGAGCATATGGATGGTTATTAAACCATTCCGCGTAAGAAGCTTTGGCTTGAATTCGTTCTTGCTTTTCAACTTCATCGTGAATAGTAGATCGAAATGGAAGTGCTGCAATTAACAGAGTGATCAATCCCAACATAATATTGGAACCCGCGTACAGATTCTTTCTCATAATATTTGGTTAAGTTATAAAATGCCGCTGAACATAGATAGATCAGAGCTTATAAAGATACAAAATTATTCGCGATCGTTAAAAAGGTCGCCTACAGAGAGGGGACGTAGCTCTGAATTCCAAAAAAATCCTTGAAGCTCTTTATCTTCCTTGCTAGCAAGTGAATTTGGATGCAGAGCCCCGGATGGTTTGTTGATCATCGACACCCGTTCTATCTTATTGTCGTTCACATATATCGACAAATTACTACAAGCCGCATTGTTAACACCTATAGTTCGAGGCTCTTCAGATTCTCCATCTAAGGGGAAATATACAACTTGCCCATTTCCACTCACATCTATTCGGCTGAGTTTATTTTCGATAAAATTGCCCTCCAAGGTCAAACCCTTTATCTGGTTGTACTTGCCTAAAACTGCCTCAGAAGTGACAAAGGCATTTTTCCTGACGTAAAGCTTGTCTATCTTACCGTCATAGGTCTTTAACTGGATTGTATCACCTGCGATTTGGTTTGCTTCAGACCATACAGTAGGGTTCACGAACATGGTGAGCAGAGAATCTTTTTCAGAGAAAGTGAGCGAGTCGGCGAGCCCCTGTAAGTCTTCCTTGTAGAACCTCACACCATGATAAGCATGGATTGTTTTGCGATCCAAGGAGTCTGTCAGGGCCAACAAAGTATCCGCATGCAGAGCAAGTGAATCTGTGTCAAAGATCTGAATCATCAAAGCTCTATCGGTAACAAAACTTCTTCCTTCCTGTTCGCTATGCCAGCCATAATCACCAGTAATGACATAATGGCTAGTAGTGTCTTGAATACGCACGTTGCAAAAGACCTCTCCCGCTCCATTGTCGCCATTGTACGAGATGCTATCTCCTGCCATAGTTGTTGCGCCCGAGATGATAAGTGCGTTTTCGTTGAACTGACACATTTGCGTTAGCGTATCAAACCAACCATTCTCACAGTATATCTGGGCGTCTTTGGAATCAATCGTTGTAGGCCCAAGAAACCAAGCTCGTTCTACTTTGTCGCTATAGATCAAGGTGTCCGCATGGACGGTGTAATCGGGATTCTTTAGGAGAACGTCTTCTTTGAAATGAAAGCGTCCGGCATTTACATCATACGTTCCTGATTCACTAGTAAGTGTATTGTTGTTTTCTGTACTCACAATCTTACCTCCGTTCCAAAAGGATGCCAGATCGTCGTCCATGTTGAAGTCAAGGAAATCCGTGGTCAAAGTCATTTCGTCACTTTTTAGACGAATGTTCTCCCGCATTTGAGCTGTTGAACTGGCCTTGTCAAAGTGTAGTTTCTCTCCCCAAAGAAGGAGTGAATCTCCTTGATTGATGCGCACACTTCCGAACGCGTCAAAATCCTGCGTGGAAAATAAATGGGCACTATCACACCGCAGAAATACATCATCATATTTCAATACCACGCTACCGAGTAAGCGTTGAGCGTCGATGACGTTTTTCTCAAAAAGCAACTGGTCGGCCTCTACCACAGTTACGACAGGTTTGTCCTGCGCAGCAAAAGTGATGACCCACAGTAACAAGGGGAGTAGGAAAATGTATTTTAAAAATCGACTCATTTCAGGATTGCCTACGAGTGAATCTTTAAGCAGTCACCTTGTCTCGTAGGATTGTTTGTGTTCGATCGGGACCTACTGACACAACCGTTATAGGTATACGTAATTCACGTTCCAAAAATTGCACATAATCTTCCAATTCTTTTGGAAATTCATCGGTAGAACGTATTCCTGTCAAATCGGTATTCCAACCTTTTATTTCAGTGTAAACTGGTTCTACAAGACCCTCATCGATAGAGTAGGGCATGTAATCAATAGTACCTCCTTTGTACTTATAATGGGTGCATGCTTGAATGGTGTCAAAGTCATCCAATACATCGGCCTTTGTCATGTTCAATTGTGTAACTCCATTGATCATGATGGCATAGCGTAAAGCAGGAAGATCAATCCATCCGCAACGACGGGGACGACCAGTAGTCGCTCCAAACTCATGTCCAGATTTGCGAATTTCCTCGCCAGTTTCGCCATGCAATTCAGTAGGGAAGGGGCCGCTTCCGACTCGTGTGCAGTACGCTTTAAAAACACCTACAACTTCGCCAATTCGATTTGGGGCAACACCCAAGCCAGTGCAGGCTCCAGCAGTAATCGTATTGGATGATGTGACAAAAGGGTAAGAACCAAAATCAATGTCCAATAATGATCCTTGTGCTCCTTCAGCTAAGACTTTCTTACCGTTTTGAATGTGCTCGTTGATGAAGTGCTCACTATCGATCACGTTCAGAGTCCGAAGCAAATCGATACTTTCAAACCATTCTGGCTCTAACTCATTGAGATTGTATTCAAAGTTGTGGAAGCCCAATAAGCGCGAGTGCTTCTCAACTAACTTGGTGTACATTTCCTTGAAGTCGTCACGGAAAATATCGCCAATGCGCAATCCGTTGCGACCAGTCTTGTCCATATAAGTTGGCCCAATTCCCTTAAGAGTAGAGCCAATCTTGTTGCGTCCTTTCTCTGCTTCAGAAGCCGCGTCCAAAAGACGGTGTGTTGGTAGGATAAGGTGCGCGCGACGAGAGAGATACAAGTTCTTGCGAACATCGACTCCCATTTTGGCCAACGCATCAATTTCGTTCTTAAAAGTTATAGGGTCTATGACCACTCCGTTTCCCACAACATTCATCGTGTCGCTGTGAAAGATGCCACTAGGAATAGTGTGCAATACGTGTTTGATTCCGTCGAACTCCAAAGTGTGACCCGCATTCGGGCCCCCTTGAAAACGCGCTATGATGTCGTAGTCAGGTGTTAATACATCAACGAGCTTTCCTTTTCCTTCATCTCCCCATTGGAGACCGAGCAATACATCTACTTTCATTTGACTAGGCTTTCAGAAATTCCAGACCTTGTTTTAGGTCTTCCTTTATAATGAATACTGAATTGAGTTTAATTACCGATAACAGCTCACCAATCTGATCAGGCACATTGGTGAAAACGATTTGGCCTTTGTTATCATTGACCATATTAACTATTCGCACGAGTAAATTGATTCCTTCCGAATTCAATAAGGTCATGTCTTCTAAATCCAATAAAAAATTGGTGTGGTTCTCTTTGATATTCATAGCCACTTTCTCAAGCAATACTTTGTTGTTTCCCGCCTCCATAAATCGACCAGAAATACTAATTACGCAACGCGCAGCCTGCGCTTCTATGTCAAAAGTGAACGACATTATTCTGGTTTCTTTTTTCCGTAAAAGTTCAACGAATGGTGTAAAATATCGATATTGAATATTTCTTCCAATGTCTTCTTAATACTTTCAATGCGCGGATCACAAAACTCCAATACCTCACCCGTATCGGTTAAGATGATATGGTCGTGCTGGTGGTTTTCGTGTGATCGTTCAAACTGCGCAAGGTTCTTTCCAAACTGCAGTCTGCGAGCAAGATTGCAAGCTAACAAAAGCTCAATTGTGTTGTATAAAGTTGCACGGGATACGCGATAATTCTTTTCTTTCATTATAACGTAAAGCGACTCGATATCGAAGTGGTCGTCGATTGAGTAAATCTCCTGCAAAATAGCAAAGCGTTCGGGGGTTTTCCGATGGCCATTTTGCTCGAGATAGGCTGAGAATATATCTCTTACTTTTTCTTGAGTTTCCAGACTTGTCATGGATACAAATGCAAGGGTCAAAAATAGTAAATACTCCTTGTTTAATTTGCCCTTTAGGACGGAATTCGTCTTTAGTTGTCAACCAATGGCTAAAAAGCCTTGCGCAATAGGACTTTTAGCGAAACATTTCGCTGTCGGCACGGTAGACGGTCAAGACTCCTTCGACATTTTTGAGCTTCTCTATCAATAGACCTAAATGTTCAGTGTCAGTTACTAAAACACGCACCTCACCTTCAAATATTCCGTCTATACTTTCGAAACTGATGCCTTTCATGTTCACAGTCATGTCAGAGGAAATAATGTTGGTGATATTGTGGACCAATCCCACATCATCAATTCCTGTGAATTTGAGTTTGACTTCAAATTCAACCATCTCTTGGCTGGCCCATCTAGCTTTCATGACCCGATAAGCATAGTTGCTCATCATTTCCGTGGCATTGGGACAATTGATTCTGTGCACTTTGATTCCGTCGTGAATAGTAACGAATCCAAACACATCGTCTCCGGCAATTGGATTACAGCATTTAGCCAAAGTGTATTCCATTTCTTGACGCTCGTCACCAATCAAGAGCATGTCTTTCTTACTTGGCGGTCGACTCGGCTTCTTCCTTGGCTGAGGCGCTGGAGTTGAAACTTTATTCGAAGGCATTGTGAGGCGACCATTCACATTTTCGAACGACTTCAA
>JBLHIB010000050.1:0-22650 GCA_047615865.1 Gammaproteobacteria bacterium | reverse complement strand
AACAACGTCGTTTAACTGATATGAAAGGTCACAACATAATAATGGATGGCAACAAAAATTCTGTTGCCTATTATTATCTGCACTATTCATACAGCCGCATAAATATTGCAGATAACCCGAGAACAATCAACTAGAAAGGGGTTTCATGAATAGTCGAGGGTGAGACATTTGCGCAGCACTTATAGCAGTCTCATTATTCTAGACCTTTCAAATATTTAAATACGAGAATACCGCCTGATGAATTGCTTCAAGAGGCAGATGATCAATTGTTACCAGATGGAAATCGACTATTTTGACAAGTCCAACAGAAATAAGAATTGCACTCTCCTTTTCACACGAGTTTTATCCCGTTGTATAAAATGGGTGAGATTTCGCCGAACTAATTTGAATAAGATGATGCTGTATGACAAGCATTATATCCTTAGTACTCCTTCTTACCCTTCTTATCACGTTTTGCTGCTTTCTTTTCCTTTGGAGTCAATAAAGCTTCTTTCTTTTCCGACTTTCTTGCGTCTGTACCTTTGGCCATGAGAAATGATTTTAATGAATTAATAAGCTCACATGGGAATATGACAATTCTCGAATGAGGCACCTTTCGTTGAAGTAAATTTACTACTTAGCGTGATTTACTGCTAAATAAAAGCAAGAAATAATAAACAGTTGAGCGTGTATTCAATTCCAAATGACTTGTACAAAGATTAGAAAAAACAGGTCTTAGTGGTCTTGATCAAAGGAAGAAACCTCAATTACAGCAGCAGAAGGAAGTGTTTGTAAATTCACAACGCCTATTCGAACTCTCACCAATCTAAGGGTAGGAAACCCAACAGCGGCAGTCATTTTTCTCACTTGTCTATACTTTCCCTCTTTGACGATAACTGAAACCCAGCTCGTTGGACCGTGTCTGTCATCCCGAATTTTCACCTGCCCAAGGTTGAGTTCTTCCGGTGAATCGATTAATCTACAGATACTTGGAAGCGTTGTGTACTTCGCTCCTTCTAGCCCAATTTCAACTCCAGCATTCAGTTTTGATACAGCCTCCTGGTCGATGATTCCATCTACTTGAGCATAGTACTCTTTTTCGATATGCTTGCCACAAATTCGTGCGCTCTCTTTTCCATCTGTCGTGAGAAGCAGCAGTCCTTCAGATTTTTCATCTAAGCGACCAATAGCCATAGTTCCTTCAGGAAAATCGAATAGTTCACCGAGGTAACGCGCTCTGCGTTTACCATTTCCAACGAATTGAGAAATCATTCTCGCAGGCTTGTGAGATACAAAATGTCGGTGCTTAGTAAGCATAATGCTGTAGCTAATCAGTTCAGATTATTTGGTCACCAGGATTACTTGCTTCGAAATCCCGAGCTGTGGAAGGCGAAAGATGAAACTTCCTGACTGGACATGTCCAAGATCCAATTCCAGCGATGTACTACCCGATTTCAACGCACCAGCGTGCACTTGTCGTCCCAACTGGTCAACAATCTCAAAAGGAATTGAATTGACAACAGGAAGATTCCAGGCTAGCGTGAACGTTCCTTCTGATGGCATTGGGTAAACTCTGAGGGTTTCGCTTGAAAAAACCTCTTCCTGAACCGATACCGTTGATCCACATAATTCTTCTAAACCTGTTGCAATCAAATTTGACTCTTGCCAAAGTGAAAACCTAGATTGATAATAAAGTGCATCATACATGCGGTCGGCCTGCCCCTGGGAGAACATTCTGTAACAACCGTATGCTCCGGCATAATCCATGTAGTTTTCCGCATTGATCAATTCCTCATAGCAGTTCAATGGTTCTAGAGCAAATGGGTTCAGATGACAACCATAATTGTCCAAAAAGTAATCGCAAGCTGGCGTATCACTTACCTCATCATTGCCATTTGTACATCCATCCGTGAATGTGTGGAAAAGGTTGAGCCAGTGGCCAAACTCATGTGTGAATGTCGAAGCGAACTCTGGCTCCCAATCGCAATTTGCTCCCAAATACTGACCATTGTATACTATTCGGGCTATATTGTTGTTAGACATCGAAGTACTTGGGTAATAAGCGTAGCCAGAGTTGTTACTTGAACCATCTCCAAAAAGATCGTTCATCAGATAGACATTGGCGTACATGTAGTTGTCCCATGCATCGGCGGCAATTAAATCGTCGTAACCAGAACCATTGGCAAAGCCTGATGTCTCTTCATGGTAAACGATTCCATTGGTTGGCATACCATTCGGATCTTTTTGTGCCAGTGCAAATTGAATATCAAGCAATTGAGCTCGGTTTTCTTGAAAATCTTGGTGAACCAAATCATAATCGTCATTCAGTCCATGAAAGTCGGTGTTGAGCGCGTCCATGGCATCCATGATCAATTGATCGTCCACAGTATACCCGCCTTGAATCGTCCCATACACATGGATTACAACCGGGATAACATAACAATCTACTTCCTGGGTTCGCTGATGAGATACCGGCGCTCCGTCTCGATGGAGCATGAACTCCTTTAATACATGATCTGTCTTACAGTGATGAGTTGCTGGTAGATTTTGTGAATTTGTAGCCATACAAATCCCCAGAAACCCTACTGCGGTGAGTATACAGTTTTTCATTCTAAGCTTTTAGTTCTGCGACAAAGATATGCTACTCTTACAATAATAGTCAGGATTTTTAATCTTCGTTCCCGAGCACTCTTTTAACTCTACCGACTTGATTGGTCTGCAAAATCACCTTGATTCCATGTGTATGTTTGGGCGCTTTGGTAAGTATGCCTTTCACAATGCCTTCCGTGAGTTCCCCCGTGCGTTGATGGTGTTTTTGTACCACCTCCACCTCGCTTCCAATTGAAATATTTGCTCGGATAGAGCCGTCCGAATTATCTTGTTCCATCTTTCGTGTCAGTTAAAAATCGCTATTACTTGTTCTTGCTGCCTTTTACCTTGAAGGAGCTATTTTACTAGGCTTTTTCCCGAGCAGTATGAACCGCCAAACCCCCTTCAAGTATCCAAATCCATATGACCAATGCATACAGTAAATGATCACAGGAACCTGCCAAATCATTGAAACCGATTTCATTTCAGAATACTTGTTCAGACCTATCATTTTCCCCACAAACAAATGCAACAGATTGACGATAAGCACAATGCCCCAAAAGTTGGAATTCAAAAAACCCAAAACCAATCCGCATATATTTCCTAAAACAAACGCTGCGGGAAAGAACTGTCTCCAGGTTGCGGGCTGACCAACTTTCTTGGCTACTAGAGGTTTGAACACACCGTATTGGTAAAACATCTTGATGAGCTTACGCAAAGTTGGCCTAGCGTAATACTTGATTTTGAGATCAGTGATCAGTAATATCTTTCCACCGGCCTTTGTCAGACGAGCATTCAACTCATCATCTTGGTTACGAACCATGTCCTCATCGAACAAACCAATGCGGTCGAAAACGGTTCGCAAATAGCAACCATAAGGCACCGTGTCAACTTCAATAACGCCCTCTCCCTCAAGTCGATACTGCGCATTGCCTACGCCAAACTTACTAGAACTAGCGACAACAATAGATCTGGCCATATTGGTATCCGCTCCGGGTTGTGTATCCCACACTCCTCCAACATTATCGGCCCCCTCAAAGAGGAGTACATCAACCAATCTTTGGATGTAATTCTGAGGATATTCTGAATGGGCGTCCATTCGCAAAATGATTTCTCCTGTGGATTGTTTGATTGCCTTGTTCAAGCCGTGCGGCACAACTTGATCGGGGTTCTCAATAAGCCGAATATTTGGGGATGTATTGGCAATATTCTTAACAATAGCTGCTGTTTGGTCATCGCTCATACCATCGGCCACCAGTATTTCCAACTCCAAATTCGAGAGCTTTTGCTTCAACAATGAATGAAGCATAGATTCAATATGGGCCTCCTCGTTTCGGCACGGTATGATTACAGAGACTTTCATATAACCTTTTCATAAAGCTCGAACAACTTTCGCTCCTCTTGTTCCCAATTGTATTTCTCTTCAACGGCTGCACGACCTCTTTTGGCCATGTTGTCCATCTTATTTTCGTCGGCGAGTAAAACCTGCACGGCCTTGGCTATGTCTTCGGGTTGCGCTAGATCTACTGCCAATCCGCATGTGCACTCGTCGACGATAGACTTCCATAGCGGGACATCTGTAATGACTACAGGTAAGCCTTTGGCCATATACTCGAACATTTTAACAGGCAATGCGTCTTTGTAATTCACAGTCGCGTGCAACAGGACAAGCCCCAATTGGGAATGATCCAGGGTACTAACGACTTCTTCCCTGCTTAAGAACCCGAGACTGTTCACTTGCTTCCAACCTGGTTTTCGGACCAACTGCGATTGCAACGAAGGAGGTGAAAAGCTACCGCCAAGGTTCAGATTTGCGCTTAAGCGCCCCATTAAATCCACCATGTTCCACGCACCGCGGATGTTGGTAATCGAACCAATGTAACACAGAGTATTCTTCGGTTTCATGCTAGGCAAGACAAAATCACCAAGCTCCTTCAGACTAGGGTAGTTGTGCACTGCAATGCTGTTAGAGTTCATGCTACTGAATCGTTGAGCGATGTGCTCTGTTGCAGATGATACGCCAGAAAAATGAGGAATGCACGAATTCTCCATTCGCTCGAAACGACGAGATACAATCGGCCTAATGAACTTGGGGATATAATATTTGGCCAAAATCTGTCGTGGCACATCCTCGTGTGCATCGTAAATGATCTTTTTCCCTTGAATCGCAAGTTTCTTTGCAAATGGCAAAAATTCTGGATCGTGGAAATGATATACATCGAAATTGTTGTCTAAACACCAGTTGTAGAAGACTTTTGGTCCGAGAAGGAACCTATTTATACGTCCGTGATTGTATTTAAGTCCAATCACATTTACTCCATCAACCACCTGAGAATCAGCATTGCCCGCGAGCAATGTTACCTGATGTCCTGCGGCTAAGAGCGACTTGCATTCCTTTTTAAAAATGCGCGTATCAAACGTTGGATGTATGGTTGTTATGTGACAAATTCTGCTCAAAGTGATTTTCTTCTAGAGCACAAAAATAGAGTTTAAGGTGGGAAGCCAATAAATGCTTTGGAGCAATGTGCAGGAAAGCTAAACTTATCCCTATTTTTGAGATTCTGAATCTGGAAATCACCTGCAAACAAAGCGTATATGTTCACTCGATTTTTATTACTACTTCTCTTTACTGTTGGCTCTTTGGTGAGTAATGCTCAATGCTGCGACCATTACTTAAGCATGTCAGATTCATACGGAGATGGCTGGAACGGCGGAGCACTGGAAGTTTTTGTAAACGGCGAGTATATTGGTGAATATGCTGCAGAGGACTTCGGATCTACAGCAACTATACCCGTTTGCCCGGGCGACGAGCTTGAATTGAGCTACTCCTCAGGGGACTACGAGAATGAAAACACCTATGTACTTCTTGACCCGCTTGGAATCCCCCTATTCCAGGACGGTCCAGAACCGCAAACAGGAAACGTATTGACTCATATTGTTAATTGTGAATCTGAGGCAGAAGAAGGTGATTTTCCTTGTGTTGCCTATCCGTTAGAAGCCAACTCATGTGTCATTGTTGACAATACAGGCATGATTGGTTCAGGATACACTCCAAATTGTTCTAACTACAATGGAGGTGACTTATGGTTTGCCGTGGAAGTTCCTGAGTCGGGAAACATTACTATTTCCACGAACCAATTTGAAGGTGGACCCAATGACACAGGCGTTGCGCTGTGGAACGGAGAAGCGTGTGTGGGATTGCAGATAATTGCTTGTGACGACGACAGCGGGGAAGGATATTTGTCTTTTGTAACGCTAGATTTTCTAACACCGGGATCGATTGTTTATGTGCAACTGTGGATCTATGGAGGTGGGACAACGGGAGAATTTGAGGTTTGCCTGCAAGACCTTGGTGGATTTGATTTCAACGGATCAGAATTGCCCTTGGTAGATATACAGACTGGTGGTCAAGACATTCCTAACGAACCAAAAATTGATGCCAACATGCGCCTGATTTACAATGGCGTGGGCAATTTGACTCAGCTTGCAGACAGCGCAAATAAGTATTACGGGAATATCGGCATAGAAATTCGTGGAGCTTCATCCGCTGGTTATCCGCAAAAGCCTTATGGCTTTGAGACGCGACTGGAGGATGGAAACAACAACAATGTTCCTCTTCTCGACATGCCCGCTGAAAATGACTGGGTTTTACTTTCAAACTACAACGACAAGTCCTTTATTCGGAATACTTTCGCACAGCATATCTTCCAAGAGATGGGACATTACGGTCCGCGAATGACTTTATGTGAAGTATTCATCGACGACTCGTACAGAGGAATATATGTAATTGGTGAAAAGATAAAGACCGACAACAACCGTTTGGACATCGCAGACCTTTCACTTGAAGATAACTCGGGGAATGACGTTACTGGTGGGTATATCTTTAAATCAGACTTGGCATGGGGGGACAATTCTTGGACTTCAAACTACCACCCTATTGATCATCCTGAATTCGACGTTCGCTTTGTTTACCACGATCCGAAGCCCGAAGACATTACTGATCCGCAAAAGGAATACTTGTCAACGTTCATGGACTCTTTGGAGTCGGCGATGTACGGTGAGAATTTTACTGACGAGGAATTGGGATACCGAAAGCACTTGGATACAGAGTCCTTCATTGACTATTTCATCTTGAACGAGCTTAGTCGAAACAACGATGGATTTAAGAAAAGCAGGTATTACTATAAAGACAAATTCACCAACGGAGGAAAGCTTCACGCTGGCCCTACTTGGGATTTTGATTGGGCTTGGAAAGACATGTACTCATGCGAGATATTCGAGAATCAAGATGGTTCGGGTTGGGCGCATCTCATCAACGACTGTCCGACCGACAACTACTCGCCGGGTTGGTACTTGCGTATGTTTCAAGACAGTACATTCAGCAATGAAATGCGCTGCCGGTATGATGAATTGAGGGCTCCTAACCAAGTTTTAGACACAACCGTCATGTTCCATTACATCGATAGCGTGTCCACATTGATTGAGAATGCTCAAAGCCGGCACTACCAAAAATGGCCTACTCTGGGAATTGGTGTTGGAGCGCCAGAAATGGATCCATTGGCTGAGACTTTTGATGAGGAGATAGACAAGTTGAAGAATTGGATTGGTTTGCGAATCGACTGGTTGGATGACAATATCCCGGGCACGTGCTTCGGTGAGCCTACTACCACCTACGAGGTTGATCAATCCTTGTTGACGATATTCCCAAATCCAAGTTCTGGTCTGTTTACCATTCACGGAGCACCCGAAGGATCAAGTTTGAAGCTATATTCCGCAACTGGAGTCCTTATCCGTGATATTTCTTTAAATAGCCACAAGGTCAAATGTGATTTCACCGTGAGTGAGTCGGGCTTGTACTTCTATCAATTGGTCTTCAATGGAGAGAAAATTCAAGGTGGAAAATTGGTGGTTCAATGATGGGGATTGGGTGATTCATTTGCGCTTGTCGCTAAAGAGCTAGAAAAACAATGCTTTGTGCACACACAACCGCGAAATTGATCTAGTAAATTTTCCCAAACACATCCAAAATCGCCTTTTCTCCTGAAGGCAGAACGACAGGAGCCAGATAATACTCAAACTCCCCTATTTCCGAAAATTGAGGCTCAATGATATTGTAGAGACCAAACAAACCATTTCGAACCGTTTTCAAGCTTGGTATGAATTCGGAAAACACAATTTCGTCATAGCCTACTTCTCGATTTTCGTAGAAATAATACCGCCCGTCTTTCTTAATAATCACGGTTTCAGGTTCCAATTGGATTTCTTGTCCAACCCCAAAATTACTCGTGTAATTGAATGAACGCTCACCATTGATAAACATTACCTGATCGGCTTCTGCCTGCGAGATGCGTTGAATTTCAACTGCGGGGTCCAAACCATCCATATCGAAGAAAGTCTCATCGGAGTACACTTCAAAATGATTCCCTTCGACTTCGATCGTGAGGGAATAGTGAGGCACCGTTCCGCATGTAAAATAGAAATCTTCAACCTCTTCGAACACATTGAGCGAATCGTCGAAATAGACAACTTCGCGCTTGTTGGTGATGGCTTGATAGTAGCGGAAGTATCTTTTGACGAACTGCAGATTTGTTATCTCACGATCAATATCTACTCGGCCAATGCTGAATAAATCCGTCGACTCGTCGTGGGTGATTCGAATAGGACCTTCTTCGGAGACTAGCTCCGGCACATTCGTAGAACTAGATGGTGATTCTATTTCGCTGATTGTGGAGTTTGCAGATTTACTTGACGAACATGCGCTAAAATGCAAGGCAATAAAAGCAAAAAGATAGATGAATCGGCTCATAGACGTGTTGTTACAAATGAAAGTACAATTTATCTTTTGCAAAGTTCATTCCGTTGTCAAATTGGATAGTCTGCTAAATCTATAGACTTATAATCGCCGATTCAACCTCTTACTCTTATCCATTTTTTTTGGATAGGCGACTTTGCACATATGCATTGGACATAGATTAGATCAATGATCTGTTCTTAACGCCTAGCGTTTGTCCTGTGGACAAAGTTGACCTTGTTCGTTCAGAAAAGTTACTCATCTATCCCAATCCAGCTGGTGACTGCTTAAATATTGAGACTAAAGACATTAAAATCGACCAAGTTCAAATTCATTATTTGTTAGGAGAATTGATCATACAAAAAGATATAACCAGTGCTTCAAAGACTATTGGAAGACGTTCTTTGCAATCTGGTATTTACATGATTACGCTTGCGCAAATGTTTACCCCTATGCATTAGGGAAAGCTTTTCGTTTTGCAGAAAACATAGGCACAAATCAGTGCTTTCTAGTTGAGGTAACGAAATAACAAAGGCAGCGGTGAACGAACCGCTGCCTTTGTTATTTATATCCTTACTGCGTCTTGTCTAGCGAACGATAATCTTCTCGGCCAATTTCTGTTTGCCTTGAACTATATTCAGGATGTACGTCCCTGGTCCGGCTGAGCTCAAATCAATTTGATTGTTGTACTCACCTGTGAATTTTCCTAGACTCTCCTCATATACTCGCTTTCCTTGAAGATCATAGATCACCAATTCCGTGCGTCCTTTTTCAGGCAGAGTGAAGCTCAAGTTGAATTGTCCGCCATTTGGATTTGGTGAGAATCGAAGGTCGCTAATTGCTAGTTCTTGCTTCTCAACCTTGTTTTTAATTTCAACCGACTCTCCTTCTGATACTGAAGATACAATTGCGATAGTATACCCACTTTCACCAGGCATTTCAATGATTATTTCATGGCTATCTTCACCGTTAACGATCCAGTGGTTTTCTCCATCTTCATCCGTCATTTCGATATCAATGATAAACTCCCCATCTCCTTCTTCAATATTCATCAAATTCTCATGATCTGCTGGATCAACTTCTTCTCCGTTGATCCACATTAGAATTTGCTCTTCGCCATCGTCATTTACCGTTTTCTCTACTTCTACTTCCACTTCCAATTTTGGAGCACCTTCAGGCAGATCAATAGCGTTGACTTCACTAGAGTATGTCTTGTCCATAACAACAATAACCTTCTCGTCGCCATCGCCAGTTACACCGTGCTCTTTTTTGATTTTCTCGATCATTTCTTCAAGTTTTTCCTGGCTCGTGTCACTATCTCCATCAGCATGAAATACTCGGCGCTCAATAATCATCTCTCCATCGCCTTCTTGGTCTTCGGTTTCAATGATCATGACATTTCCTTGCGGGTGGCTTCCATCCTCATCAGAATATATACGGAACATTTCTCCTTCTGTAGGCTCAACTTCTTCGCCATTGACAAATTGTCTAAGGGTCACATTTCCTTCACCATCAACGATCTTCTCAACACGCACTTCTCTCATTTCTCCATCTTCCGAAGAAAACTGACGTTCTCCTTTACCAACTGTGCGCTGCTTAATCATATGCACATCGCCTTCGGAACACTTGGCGTCCATAAACCATACGTCATGACCTAAATCATGAACATGGGCTCCTTCCAAATCATCGGTGTTGATGATATCCGTTTCGTCGGGGTTCATTCCATGGTCCAGAAGAAACTGTTCAACCGTATAACCTGTCGCCGGATCGAAGACCGTGTCTAATACAGTCACTTGGTTACCTTCATGATGTACTACACTTACTTTAGTAAGGTCATTAGAATCTTTTTGCGCTGTAAACGCGACAAAGCCGGCACTGAGGGCCAGCATTGATAGGATAAATATTTTTCTTTTCATGCTTATAAATTTGTTGATTGTTCGGGACCAAAACTATCGCGGAATAAGCCTGAACATGGTTAAGCACTACCCAAAACAGGTTAAAGAAAGGTTAAAGTTTTTGTCCTCGGATTTAAGCGAACTAGCTTTGTACTAGACATTTGGTGGTTGCCACAATACTATGACTCGAAATCACGTCACGCTTATCGTACTGCTTATGACTGTCTCTCTTTTTGGGATTGGCGGACTGCAATGGTATTGGTTAGACTCTGCATATTCGGAAAGGGAAGCTGAATTTGACCGATCTGTTGCACAGGCTTTGACGTCTAGTGTCAATGAATTGGAGCGAAAACAAGCTGAATTCTATTTCGATCAAAACCTATCCAACGAATTCATTCCGGAGCTTACGGTTTTGTTGAGGGAACACAGAATAGTGGATTGGTTGGAGCATGATGAGGAAGAGGGAATTTTAGTTATTCAGCCTTCGGCAAATGGAGATGAACAAAGCACGACGGAGATCATCTTATGGACTGGTGACAGCACTGACGAGGTTGAACATGAGGTTCAAATCGTGACAGAACCACATACCAGCACCCAAGATTCCTATTCAATCACACGTTTTGAATCTGCCGATACTAGCTTTAGCGATACTGTTATATTTCGTCGACAAATTGAACATAAAATAAACGTTGTAGAAGATGTTTTAGGACAGATGATCGTAGCCGAACTCACCTCTTCCAATCCGGTTGAAGCCCGACTTCAAGTGTGCGACATTGACAGTCTGGTAAAAACAAACCTTCAAGGCCAGGGAGTGACAACAGCTTTTGAACTTCATTTACCGGACACATTGGGTACCAGCAAAAAACGCGCCCCTACTGAGTATTCGACTTCGCTATTCCCTGGGACGGAATTTTCTCAGGAGCATACTTTGGGAATCAGCTTTCCTGATAAAGACACCTATGTTTTGAGTTCGATGGCCACAACTTTCATGCTTGTCATCGGATTTACCTTGATTATGCTGTTCACTTTCGCTTTTACGGTTTACTATATCATACGTCAGAAAAAGATCTCGGAAATGAAGACCGACTTCATCAACAATATGACGCATGAATTCAAGACACCTCTTGCAACGATAAGTTTGGCTGCCGATTCCATTCGACACCCTGAGGTGAGCGGCGATATGGAGCGTGTTGATTATTACTTAGATATAATCCATGACGAGAACAAACGCCTGAGCGCACATGTGGAAAACGTCCTTCAGATTGCGAGGATGGAAAAAGAAGAGCTCAAGTTAAATATTGGCAGTGTTGATTTGAATGAACTAGTTCAGCGAGTGGCAGCCTCGATGGAGCTTCAGGTCAGGGAAAAGTCTGGCTCGATTAAAACTGCATTGGAAGCAAGTTCGATTTCGGTTGATGGCGACCAGAGTCATTTGTACAACGCCATTTTGAATTTGGTAGACAATGCTATAAAATACTGCAAGCAAGCCCCAATGGTCTCGCTCAGCACTCACCGCGAAGGCAACGAGGTATTGTTGGAGGTAGTAGATAACGGGATTGGCATGAGTAAAGAAGTCCAATCACGGATATTCAAGACTTTTTATCGGGCTCAGCAAGGTAACTTGCATGAGGTAAAGGGATTTGGCCTTGGCCTCAGTTATGTAAAAACCATCGTAGATAAGCACAGTGGAGCGATCGAAGTTGAATCTACCCTAGGTCAAGGAACACGAATCAGAATAACACTTCCATTGAAATGAGCGCACTACCCCGTATATTGTTAGTTGAAGATGAGGAGAATTTCGGAGCTGTTCTTAGGAATTATTTAGAGCTATCAAAGTTTCAGGTGGACTGGGCTGTAAATGGCAAATTAGGTTACAGTAAGTTTCGCCAGCAGCAGTATGACCTATGTGTGTTTGATGTAATGATGCCTGAAAAGGATGGATTTGAACTGGCTAAGGATGTTCGTGAAATAAATCCAACTATACCCATTCTCTTCCTCACTGCTCGCGGAGACAAAGAAGATCAAGTCAAAGGATTCAAGATAGGCGCCGATGATTACATCACGAAGCCATTCGATACTGAGTTGCTGTTGTACAAAATCAAGGCGATATTGAAGCGAAAGCCTAGCCAAGACAATGTTCAAGAAAAATGGGAGATTGGTGAGTTCACTTTTACAAAGAAGACGCGTATGCTTGAAAGCGCAAGGACCAATCGCCGACTCACACCTAAGGAATCTCAATTATTTGAACTCTTGTGCCAACACCAAAACGAAGTAATGCCTCGGCAAAAGGCTCTCTTGGAAATATGGAAAAACGACGACTACTTCACTACCCGCAGCATGGACGTTTATATCGCCAAATTGAGGAAACATTTAAGCATTGACGGCTCGATTCAGCTTGAGAACATTCATGGTGAGGGCTATATATTGAGACATGGATAATCATCCTCGAAAGGATAAAATAGTAAGCAAAAAGAAAAAAGGAGCTCCAAATGGAGCTCCTTTTTATATTATTGAGGTTGTAGATTGGGAATGTCGTTTATCGAGAAATCGTTGAGTAACTCGGCCTCCTGCTCTTTGTATTTTGAGACTTGGGCAAGTGCATCGGGGATCACATCGCTACAAATGACAATAAGGCAACCCGGAATAGCATTCTTGATGGCATAATCGATTGCCTCGCTTTCCTTTTGAATGATTTTGACGTTTTTACTCGGATCAACCATTTTAATTCCATCGGCGAGCATTTCTATTATCTCTCCTTCGGTCTTACCTCTCATGTTTTTATCCTGACGAATAATAATCTCATCAAAAGCTTCGGCAGCTACTTGTCCGACTTCATTTGTGTCTTCCAATCGGCGATCACCAATACCTGCGATTATACCTACTCGCTTCGTGCACTCCATTTTATGAACCATATTCTTCAAGGCGCGCAGTCCGGCAGCGTTGTGAGCATAATCCAAGAGAACGGTGAAATTCTTGAACTCAAATAGATTGAGTCGCCCTGGAGTTTGAGACGGGGAAGGTATAAATGATTCCAAAGCCACCTTGATATCTTCCAGAGGAACACCTCTTGTATAGGCAGCTAATGCAGCTGGAAGAACATTTTGAATCATGAAAGCAGCTTTTCCACCAAAAGTCAATGGCACGTTGACGGCTTTTGTGATTCTCATTTTCCAATCGCCACGGCAGATCGTAATGAATCCATCTTCATATATCGCAGACAATCCACCGACCTTAGCAATAGCCTTGATTCTTGGATTGTTTTCATCCATTGAGAAGAGAGCGACATTGGCATCAATTTTCTTACGCATGGCATAGACCAAGTCGTCATCGGCATTCAATATAGCATATCCACCGGCGTGCACCGTTTCGGGAACAACCGCCTTGACTTTAGCCAATTGCTCGATTGTATGTATTCCTTTCATTCCTAGATGATCTGGCGCTACGTTAGTGACAATGGCAACATCACAAGACTGAAAGCCAAGTCCGGCACGAAGAAGTCCTCCCCTCGCCGACTCCAAAACAGCGAAATCGACAGTAGGATCTTTTAAGACAAATTCGGCACTAGCTGGTCCAGTGCAATCGCCTGTCATGAGGAGTCTGTTTTGAATATACACACCATCTGTAGTCGTATAACCAACTTTGAACCCTTTCATGCGCATGATGTGCGCAAGCAGACGAGTAGTTGTAGTTTTCCCATTGGTACCTGTGATCGCTACAATTGGAATTCGCGATTCTACTCCTGGAGGGAATAACATGTCGACAACAGCGCCAGCTACGTTTCTAGGCAATCCTTCAGAAGGGGCCAAGTGCATTCTGAAACCAGGCCCTGCATTCACCTCAAGGATGGCGCCACCAGTTTCATGAAGCGGAGTGCTAATGTCGGTGGTCATGATATCAATTCCACAAATATCTAGGCCTATAAGCTTTGCGATTCGCTCGGCCATGAAGACATTGTACGGGTGCACAACGTCCGTCACATCGGTAGAAGTTCCACCGGTACTTAGATTGGCTGTATCCTTCAAACCCATCCATTCGCCATCTGGAAGGACAGTATCAAGTTTACGGCCAGCATCCTTTATAATGTTTTCAGTCATGGCGTCCACTGTAATCTGAGTGAGTACCTTCTCATGACCATAACCTCTGCGTGGATCCGAGTTTACTACGTCTATAAGCTCTTGAATAGTAGATTTCCCATCACCTGTGACTCCCGCAGGAGTTCTCTTCGCGGCAGCTACTAATTTGTAATTGATAACCAGTAATCGGTAGTCTTCGCCTACTATGAAACGTTCGACAATGACTGCCCTGCTCACTTCTTTGGCAGACTCAAAAGCGACGAGAGCCTCTTCCCAATTGTTGATATTGGCCGTAATACCGCGTCCATGATTTCCATTTATTGGTTTTATAACCAATGGATAGCCGACATAATCTACAGCATCACGCAGACCAGCTTCAGTTCGAATAATATCTCCTTTAGGAACGGGAACTTCGGCCTGTTCTAGAATATCCTTAGTGTCTTCTTTATCGCAAGCGAGTTCGACAGCAATACTGCTTGTTTCGCTAGTTACTGTTGCTTGAATTCGTTTCTGGTTCTTTCCATAACCTAGTTGGCACAGAGAGTACTTATTCAATCGAATCCACGGAATTCCACGGCTTTCCGCTTCTTCAATTATACTACCGGTAGAAGGCCCAAGGCGCTGTCCCTCGCGGAGCTCGCGCATTTCTTGAATATCTTCATCTAGATTGTAATCCTCACCAGCAATCAATGCTTCGGCAATTCGAACAGAAGCTTTAGCAGCATACTTTCCAACCTTCTCCTCCATGTAGGCGAAAACGACTGAATAAACCCCTACTTCTCCATATCCTCGGGTGCGGCCAAAGCCAACATCCATGCCAGCCAATGTCTGTATCTCAAGAGCAATATGTTCGATGACATGACCCATCCAAGTGCCTGCATCTACCCGCATGAAAAACCCACCTGCTACCTTTTCGGAGCAACGATGAGTCTGCATAGTTGGAAGCAGTGCTTCCAAACGTTCACGAAATCCGGGGATTTCATTTGTAGGTTGTTGTTCTAGTTCTTCTAGATCCAACACCATTACGATTAGTTTGGGACGACGAATAGACCAATAATTCGGCCCTCTCATCGCGTTAATTGTACGAATGATCATCTTCTCTTCTTATTAGGTCTGGTTTATAACTTCTGTATAGAGTTTTTGAAAAGTAAAAAAATTTTATGTGTGATGTGGTATTTTCGATGATTAATTCAATTTCAAGCCATGGAGCCAAAGGGAGTATTAATTCCGATCGGGGGGAATGAGCACAAGGGGGATGAAGTCGATGAAGGCTTTAGCGTGGATTTTGTTGATGATGGCATCTTAAGTCATGTCGTCAAAGAAGCTGGCGGACCTGATGCGAGAATAGTCATAATCCCTACTGCTTCTAGCATTCCAGATGAAGTGGCAGAAAACTACATCGAAGCATTTGGTCATTTAGCCTGCACGGATCTGACAGTTCTCGATATTCGTTCTCAAGAAGACAGCAACAGCAAAGAAGTCCTTGAAACTTTAGAGGGATGTGACTGTGTAATGTTCTCAGGTGGTGATCAAAGTAAAATCGCACAGCATATTGGAGGTACAAAAGCGCATGAAATTCTCTCTCGGCGTTACCAGAACGAACGTTTTATCATCGCAGGAACTAGCGCAGGCGCAATGGCAATGAGCAGTGAGATGGTCGCTGGCGGAAGCAGTCAGGAGTCCATGCTCAAAGGAGCTATTTTGATGAAGTCTGGTTTGGGTTTGATCAAAGGATTGGTGATCGATACACACTTTATTCGTCGCGGTAGATTTGGCCGATTGGCTGAATCGATGGCAATTCATCCCAATTTATTGGGAGTAGGATTGGCTGAAGACACAGGTATTGTTATCGAAGGAGGCAATCAGTTTAGAGTGATTGGTTCGGGAATGGTAATTCTCTTTGATCCAAAAGGGTTGACTCATAACAGCCATGCCGAACTTCCGGAAGGCACTCCTATTAGTTTGGGCAACTTAACTGTGCATATTCTAGCTAATGGCGATGAATTCACCATTGACAACCGTGTTGTGAAAATCTTACCCTTGGAAGCTCAGTTTATCTAGACCTACTTATAGATAGCGATATCATTTTCACCAGAGCTTTTCTTCATGCCGCGGTACATGCCGTCGGTATTGAATTCAAGACAAATATTACCAAGTGCATCGACAGCGATCAACCCGCCGTCGCCCTTGATTTCCATGAGTCGATTTTGAACAACTTCATGGCACGCTTGAGCGAGTGTAAACCCTTTGTACTCCATGAGGCAACTTACATCGTAGGCCACTACTCCCCGAATAAAAAACTCACCACTGCCGGTGCATGATACCGCACATGTTTTATTATTGGCGTAATTACCAGCTCCAAGCATTGGACTATCTCCTACCCTTCCAAATCGTTTATTGGTCATACCCCCTGTCGAAGTTGCGGCAGCGATATTTCCAAATTGATCCAAGGCCACGGCTCCAACAGTCCCGAATTTTTCCTCTTTCAAAGGAGAGTGATCAAGTTGGACAACATCAGACTTAAGTGATTCTTGCCATTGTTCATAGCGCAATTCATCATGAAAATATTCAGCAGCTTCAAGAGCAACACCCTGTTCCTGGGCAAATTTCATGGCTCCGTCTCCTGCCAGAAAAACATGCTCTGTTTGCTCCATCACCAATCTGGCCAATTGGACAGGATTTTTAATGCCCGTGATTGTTGTCACGGCGCCTCCCATGCGGCTCTCACCTTCCATTATAGACGCATCCATTTCATGCGTGCCATCATGAGTGAATACAGCACCTCTGCCCGCATTAAAAAGCGGAGAGTCCTCTAGCGAAGACACCGCGATTTCTACGGCATCCAAAGATGATTTTCCTTTTTCAAGCGCTTCGTAACCTGCATCGAGAGCCGCCGACAAGGCAGCTGTATAAGCAGCTTCTTTCTCTGTACTCATGCTGCTTCGCATAATGGTTCCGGCTCCGCCGTGAATGGCAATAGAAATAGGCTTGTTCATGGCGCGAAGATAAGGTGCTTCAATGAATCTTCAGTTCATGTCTGAAGCGATATTTGACGAGGTTAACTATGGCTAGCAATCACGCACTGGTCCAATGAAACCTCAAGCTACATTGATGCGTTCAGTTATAGAGGAGCCTCAGAATGTGATGATTTCTTCTTGTCTTCTTTATTGAGCCACTTCTCCAAAATGGATCTCAATTTATCGATGCTTACAGGCATGCACCCGTTATCGTTCATTCCAGAAACTAGACAATTTTCTTTGTCGCGTTACGTGCATTTTAAGTTACGGCGATAATTGGATTCTGATTATTTGTAGATCTCAATAAGCTCATTTCTTGATCACCGGCTGGAATAACTTCGCTTTTGGTCTAGAGTGTTTCATCTTCTTTTCACCTCGCTCACGGCTCCATCTAGTTCGACTTTGTAATACCCTTGTGCAGACTCATGGTTTGGTAGGATATCATTTCTCAATCGTAATGTGAAGTGTTATCAAAAATGACCAATTGTTGGCCATTTTGATAGGGATGGTAAATAATTTCGGCAAAAATGTTTATCGTCCCCCATTGTGAAAAGACACCAAGGAATGAAAACACTGCGAAACAGGTAAAAGCTATTTTATAAATTGGATTCATGCGCACAAGTAAACGCACATTCTAAATTGGTTCAATATTCTCGAAATATCAGCAGCTATCGTTGAGCCAGAAGATCACTATTTTGGTCTCGGTGACTCCATTTGGTTTGATTCTTTGTATTCTGAGAATGACATTGTCAACCCAATGAGCAAAGAGTTTTCCATCACGGGTATATTCGGCAATTATCGAATACTCTCGGGGAATGATTACTAGCGTATCTCGGAGGTTGTAAAGCTCTTTTATCCCTGCTGAATAATTGACGTTTTCCAGGGGCACAACAAAAAAACAAAGGGATGAATCTCGCAGTTCAAGGAAAGGGGAGACATCCTTCCATACTTCCCTTTCATGGTCAATAGACTCAGGCTGTGTTCTATAATCAATAACCTCGTACGTGCTTCGCTCAATTGCGCAAGACAGTCTAAATTCATCTAATGTATTGTGCGGACGAATCACAAAATATTTGTCTCCAATAGAATTATCGAGATCTTCAGAAATTTTTAACGTGTCTTGCTTTGCCCTCAATCCCAAAGCGTGCTCTTCATCCTCCGACCATTCAATATTTGCGTAAGCCGAATCCCCCCAGAAAACATAGTCATAATAGCCTTCTTGCGGCAGACGTTCTAATCCAGCTGGGAAAAAATTCGGAATGTGAAGGTCAAAGTCTGGAAACAGCAATACTACTCCATCTTTCAAGGGATCCAACGGATCCATGTCTTGAGCATCTAATCCATGACTCCCGACTAAAAAAAATATTAATAATAAATAGTTCATTTCGCACATTTAATGTTCGTACAATCAGCATTGAGCTTGTCTCCACTACTCCGCAATATCCAAAAAACAGAGCAATGTAGTCATCCCAATTGCTTTGATACAAAAAGTATAAGTGCCGTCGTCTTGCAATTCCTTCCTCTTTGACACCGACCAAGAAAAATCGTCATAGTCCATATCAATTTCATCAAGCTGATCCCGAATTTCAGGTTGGTCTCTCACATACATCAATTGTTGTTTCTCAATTCCAATATCAGGCCGATCCTCTTTGTTTATGTAGGTTCGCGTGAAACTGATAGGCAAGTGATAATCGATAAAATTGTTGTCATCCGCAATTGCATCCGACCAATTGATGTCGACTTCTGGAAATCGATTTTGCATGTTTAGGGCAATGATACTTAAAGCTGGTTTTAAACCTCTTTTGTACTGGTATGGGTAGTAAGCTGCAGCATAACGTTGAATTACCCCTTCTTGATCCGGCTTGAACACGACGAAATGTTTACTGCATTCCACATGAGCATATGGTCCGATTTCTGGTTTTAGAATTAGGGGCAAACTATGCGCAACCAACAAGTTTTCTCCTATTCCACAACTCCATACTCGAATGGTCGAAGAGCTATCAACAACACCTTCTGTCAATCTAGGAAGATCACGCAGAATAACCTCCTGCACCATTCTTTTCGGAGTCGCTTTGTATCCCCCTTCCGACAAATACAGATTCAAGCCTGTGGCCGCATTTCCATGTGCAACGATGTCGATGGTTTTAAAAATTGTATCCTCTGCATTGAGGTAATTAATTACATCGGCAAGGGTCTTGCAATGGTGAACTACCATGAAGTTTTCCGCCGAATCATTGGTGCGATAATACTCCTCGGCATGCTGGAAGTAAGACGATCCCCATTTGTCATGTCCCATCAAGAAGACGATGTTGTTCGGTACTTCGGCACTTCTACTTGGCTCGGAAGAAGGTTGGCGACAAGCGCAAATACATAGGCAGGTAAAGAGAAAAATTAGCAGTGATTTATTCATGTCGGTTCGATTGAAGTATTAAATGCCGACTACCCGGTAAAGCTATAGGCAGTCGGCATAACTTGATCTATGGCAGAAGAGCAATCTTGATAATCAAGAAGTCATCTTCATTCAATAGGGCAAGAACTCTGAGTTCGCTGAGAATTGACCTTAACCAGTCCTCTTTGATTGCCGCAGCATTTCCAAACCTCAACCCGTAATCCCCAACCAACATCATTCTCGCTAGTTCTGGTGAACGTTTCAGGATAGCTTCGATGGCATACTCGACCGCCATAACTTTATTGGAATCATCCATTTCGACTGTGACATCAAATGTCATCTTACAACCATCGGAACACAACTCGGTGAGTTCAATTTCAAAGCCAATAGCACTATTCGATACATTTTGAGGAAGCGGTAGTGGTTGATTTACTCTTCTAATCTTGCCATCAGCAACTACCTCATGATCCACGGCGACGAAACTGGTGTACGTGGTGAGTAAATTGTACGCAAGTCCCAACTCGGTGATGCGTTCCTCTGTATCACCACGAGCGTTGACAATTCCATAATCATCCATCATCTTGATCGTCTCTCGGGCCCATAGGTATGGCAATGCAGCACCTGTTCTGGTCGAAGAAGGAACTAACGTCTTTTCGAAATCCTTCTTATCTTGAGTGCCTTTGATCTCGAATGTAGGCACTTCATTTCCTTCATACTTGCCGAAGAAATAAATTGGTCGGCCCGCCATGAGATCTGGAATATGTTTTGGCATTACCTCGTAGAGATCTGCGTTTTGTGCATCGATTTTAATATCCGTCATCATGGGGTATTGGATGTACTCTTTGAGCTGACTGGCCACTTCCGCGGCATCATCTTGACTTGTGGCGATATATGGCTTTCCTTGTCCGATGTGAGCAAGGCCTTCGATCAACTCGCGATTCACACTAGAACCTATGCCAAATGCATAGAAATTGGCTTTGCCCAGATTGTTTTCGACGTAGTCAAATGCCTCTTTGCCAACGGAAACATATCCATCGGTCACGATGACAAAGGATCGTGAGTAACCACGGGCTTTTTTGTCGGCCATTGCGTTCTGGATTGCTCCCAGCATATTGGTGCCTCCACCTCCACTAAGCTCATCGATCTTTTTTAGTGCATATTGGATATTGGCCTCATTCACCTCGATGGACTTCTCGCTCAATTTCCATGATGATCCTGCGAAGAAGTGCACATTGAACTTGTCGGTATTTTCCAGTCCGCTGAGCAAGTCTTGCAATAATTTCTTAGAGACCGTAAGCGGATAACCTTGCATCGATCCGGATATGTCGACGATGAAAATGTACTCTCTAGGAACGATCTTAGAACTTGGTGTAAGTTGAGGACCTTCAATTTGGCATAGGAAGAACTGTTCGCCATTTCTTTCATACGTCATGGCTCCTGCGGCAACTGCCCCACCTGCTAAGCTATATTCGAGAATGAAGTCTCGATTTCCACCGAACAGTTCTTCTTTTTTAAGTCGCACTGTGTAGTCGTTGACTGTTTGCTGACCTGTGGCTACTTTATGCGATTTTGAGCTCACATGCTGCACAGGAATAGGCATATGTAGGTCAACGCTTATATTGTATGTATAGCTAGGTTCTTCACCTGAATGCGTGTATGGTTGTGCTGCATAGCTTGTTTGCTTTTCGCCTGTGTATCTTGGACCTACGACGGTTGGATAAACAAAGGTGTATAGTTGGTCTTGAGGAAGCATAAACTCGGTATACTTCATAACCACCTTGATTTCTTCTCCAGGCATGATATTGGCGACATTCATTTGGAAGACATTTGGGCGATGTTGTTCCAGCAGACTAGCGCGCTTGCCTTCTGCCTTAGCCTCTTCATATATCTTTCTTGCTTCCTGTTTCTTTTGGATTTCGGCTTTGATGATGCGTTCTCCGATGTGCATTTCCATATGGTACACGGCAGCTCGGGTTGAGGCGGGGAAGACATAGATTGCTTCGAGAAGTTCATCGCCGTTGTTGCCATATACTTGGGTCACGGTGACATCGGCAATTGGCCCGGTGATTCTGGCGTCTACAGCAGTACTTTTCAAAGGAAAAGACTCTGCTGCTTCTTCCGTTGGCATCAGGAAATAGGGGCTTTCAGATTGATCGTCTTGGGCGATACAAGCAACTGACCCGAAGAGTAAGATTAAAAGGAATAACGAAGAATAACGTAACATAAGGCATATGATGTTTGGTGAATCAATGCCTTAAAGGTGCTTAGTTGTTGGCAAAAAAACTGGGCGGAAGGATCATACGTGGGTACTCTTTGAGTATTCGTAGATCATGGGAAGGAAATCCCTGAATCAGTTGTTTTGAGAAAGATGAAGAGAACTTCACATAACAATGCCTAACCCTGGCAAGGAACCCTGAATGAAATGGAACTGGAAGAAGAGAGCAACAGCCGTCATTCCTCGCAATCCTCTCCAACCAATCCCAAGAAAACACTCAAGTCAAAAACAGAAATCACCCCATCCTGGTCGAGGTCTTTGTCACAATCGGACAAAAAACCAAATTCAAAGAGGAAGTCAAGAATATCAATCGTATTTCTATGTCCGTAGCAGTTGAAGTCGGTGAAGTATGGTGGTAATTGTGGGATTTCGTCTACTTCATGTATGCTTGTGACCGTTGGCGTATAGATCGGAGATCGCGAGAATTTTAACTGGTTTGACAGGATATGATTTGCGCATAGCGCTGATTGTAAACACAATGAGATTCATGAACATCCAATTGAAATCAGGTAATCCTCTTTACCATTTTCTGAAAAAACACGTTGCTTGGCATCGAGACATATTCATTGTCATTGACTTTAATAATAATAAAGAAAACGCCAATATCACTAACCTTACCTTCAATTTTAAAGTCCTGATCCA
>JBLHIB010000049.1:0-22738 GCA_047615865.1 Gammaproteobacteria bacterium | reverse complement strand
AATCAATATTTCCACCTGCTGTCGCTACGTTCACCATCACGTGGTCATGTTCTTGTGACTGGCCTCTTGAATAACCATGTGTGTGACCAAAGAAATGAATACTTGGTTTTCCACATGAAGTGCTAAATGTCTCTAGCTGTTCAACCACAGAAGTCGAAAATCCGCTTTCACCAGGCAGCCACAATTCCGAGTGGTGTGGGTGGTGCAATTGGACAAATACAAAGTCAATATCCGTATCAGAACAACTCTGGTTCAATACTACCTGAAGCCAATTGAGCTGTGCCTGCGTGTCAAAAGGCGAATTTGAATCCAGTCCTATGATGCGCACGTTTGAATAATCCTTGTAATACCAATGCTCCTCGAAACCGACGCTTCCATTTTCCGGTAAGTGGAAAAAGTCAAAATAATAAGGCGTGTTAACCTCGTGATTTCCTAGAACAGGATACACAGGTACCGACTGGAATAGATCTTCTCCCGGACTAAAAAATTCAGTCATCCAACTCCCGTAGTTCAGACCATTGTCAACCAAATCTCCTGGGATAATGACAAAGCCCAAATCATCCGATATGTGTCCGCCATACGTCTCATTCGAAACGGGAATAACTCCATCCTTCACAATTTGATCGAAGATAGTCGGGTTCCCACCGTCCCGCTGCATATCACTCATCGCAACGAAATTGAACGACTGCTCGGCCGAAGCCAATGGCGGCGTCTTGAATTGAATAACCTCGGAATTGAGTGCGCCCGTCGTGACTTGATAGAAATAAGTCGTGTTGGCTGCAAGTCCGGTGAGTTCCACTTCATGCATCTCATCGCCAAATAAGTTGGTATAAGAAGTCCCAGAAACTGTCGCTCCCAAACTTTCCGTTGTTCCCCAATTCACTGTCGTCTCCGCACCCGAATCGGTCATCCAAGAAATATGAATATGGTCTGGTTCAGCATCCTCTAAATAAGGCTGCATTTTGAAATTCTGAGCAACGCCCATGAATGAAAGGCCCAAGACTAAGGCTAGACTTAAAAGTATTCTCATGATAATTTAGTTACAAGGGCGTGTTACAAAGGTAGGGATTTGAATCTAGGCCCTTTTTTTAAATAGAGGAAGAGGAAGAGCAAGAGCAAGAGAAAAGAGGAAGTTTCAAGTGGATTTAGCCTCACATTGAACTGCAAGAACTTTTAAGAATACCCAATCATAAATTGACTTGAAGGGCGGAAAGAGTGCGAGTGCGAGAAAGAGTCTTGAGAATTACGCCCACCTACTTATCTCTTCCTCTTTTAACTTCCTCTTGCTCTTAAATTTCAAGATTGCATGAACGATCTAAGCCGTCGACAGCATTGAATGAAGTTTTAAGGAAACGACAATCGTAAATCGACCTGAAGGCCAGTGCGAGTGAGAGTGTGAGTATTGAGGACGTGGGTTTTGGAAATGGGCTTTGGAAATGGTTTTTGGTGGTTTCTGAGTAGCCGTCAATTTTG
Organism: Gammaproteobacteria bacterium; assembly: GCA_047615865.1. Classification (GTDB taxonomy): domain Bacteria; phylum Bacteroidota; class Bacteroidia; order Flavobacteriales_D; family Sanyastnellaceae; genus JADFAK01. The sequence continues at coordinate 21,265 of JBLHIB010000049.1, read as the reverse complement.
GCTTAGGATCGCACCTCATTCCAAAATCCAAAGTGTAAATTGTAAAATCTATTTCCCTTTATTTCACCGGAGCCTATAGTAAAATACTAGCCAGTGCGAGTTGGAGTGCGAGTCTTGAGAAAGACAACTATCAACTTATCTCTTGCTCTTTTCTCTTACTCTTACTCTCTATTAATCAACAACAACCTTCACAGTCTCCGAAGAGCCTCCCATCTGGAGCAACACATAATAAACCCCAGCCCCTAGATCAGTTTTAAGCTCATAACCCCCAGTAAATTGATTGGAAGCTAACACTACGTTGATGACAGTAGCTCCCAGAATATTGACCACAGAAAGAGTCACCTTATCGCCAGAAGTTTGATCGACAGTGATATTAAAAATTCCATTCGATGGATTCGGATAAACCTCCATTCCAAAATCAACTTTTACATCCTCTACATCAGTATCAATGATGTAAGGCGTAAAACTCGATTTCCATATTCCTCGCCCGAAAGTCGCTGCATACAATTCAAGAGAAGCCGGATTGATGTCTAGGTCGCTCACAATAACTGGAGGCATATTGGCATCAAAAGACTCCCAAGAAGTCTCCAAATCTGCGATCGTATAAATTCCCAAGTCTGTTCCCAAATACAAGCGATGCTCATCTCCGATATAATCCAAAGCAATACAATTCACTGGAATATTCGGTAGGTCAAATGACATATTCTCCCAATTCTGACCGCCGTCCAATGTTCTAAATACTTTCACTCCATCCTCAAATCCACTGCACGTTACCCATGCCATAAGCGGGTCCACTTTGTCTACAACTACGTCGGTGAAGAATAAAGTCGATGGCAAACCAGCAGTCACGTTCTCCCAATCATCTCCATCCAAGAAACTCACCCACATTTCAGATTCTGTTCCTTGTGAGTACCACAGTCGGCGTGCAAAATACTGCGCGTCCGGATTATCAATCGAGCTTGCAATAGCAGATGCCGGCGCAGGATAATCCTCGAAAGGCAAGTTGTCAAAATCAGAATTCTGAACCCACGTGTCTCCCCAATTGGTCGAGTACCACATATTTCCGAATCCAGCATATATTCTGTCCGCCCCTTCATGATAGAAAAACGGAGTCGTCCATTCCCCTTCTTCATTTTGTAGCATTGGATCGCTCACTCCATAATTCAAACCAAAACCGCCGTTAAACGAACTCGTCATGTTGCCATACTGTGACGATCCCATGAGAATTTGAGGGTCATCGGGGTGCAGAATGCAATTCATTCCATCACCTCCTATGATCTTGTACCAAAGCGCTCCATTGTAATAAAACGTTCCATTGTCTTGACTTCCACAAATCAGATAATCTGAATCGGCTTGACTAGTTCCCACGCGATAAAAAGATGTAATCTGCATCCCATCACTAATATTGGTCCATTCCGTTGTCCACGACGTTCCTTCATACAAATCATCCCAAGTTTCTGTTGTGAGTTCGTCAGTGTAAACCACACCTCCATCATTGGCCACATACAAGCGGTCATTGAGCAAGTTGTATTTGAATTGATGCTGATCGGCATGCAGACTTGGTCCATAATAATCTACCCAGTAAGATGCTGGATTCCAACTCAATCCACCATCTGCTGTTCCCCACATGTTCACGCCTCCAGAAAACACACTATTTTCATCATTCGGATCAACGACCAAAGCAAGATCATAGCTTCCTTGTCCGCCTGAATTTGTGCCTTCATACCAGTGCAATATATTGGGCGTATTCTGATCACTTTGCTGAGTCCAGTTTGCCCCTCCATCTTCTGATTTGTAAAAAGCGTACATACCACCTGCAAGGTCGGCCGTGATCGCATAAAGAACATCTGAATTCGACGGTGCAAGAGCAAGCTCAACACGGTCTACAAGTCCTGTTGCTGGTATTCCCGAATTCAAAGACTCCCAAGTAAGACCAAAGTCGACCGACTTGTATATCCGCGCACTACCCTCGTCAAGAGAGCTCACATAAGTTGAAGCCGCATACAGCACAGAAGGATCATTGAAGTCTTGCTCCAAATCACTTATAAGAACGTCTTCAAGGACATTGGTCCATGTCGCACCAGCATCTGTAGTCCTCCACAAACCTTCAAATCCACCTGCTACCAATTCATCAGGATTATTGGGATTGATTATCGCACGTCGCAGTAAAGAATAATCCAAGTCTTCCATGAAAACAGTAAGTCCAGTTGGCTCCCAATTCAGTCCGCCATCAATGGTCTTATATAGACCCAACCCATAATGTGTGTGTCGCTTCCGATCATCCAATTCAAGTGAAACTCCATTGTATTCAAAGTCTCCAAGGCACGCATATAAAATTTCTGGATTCACCGGATTCACAGTGATATCACTGATTCTCAAAATCGGCAACCCTTCGTTCAAAGGAGTCCATGATTCACCACCATCACTTGTTTTCCAAACTCCGCCTTGAGAAGCTCCAATCCAAAATATGTCTGGATCTGTAGGATGAAATGTGATGCAATTCACTCTAGCAATGCCATGAATAGCCCCTGAATTGACTGTCTCTGGTACGTAATTTGGCCCAGCAGGAAGCCAGTTTGAATCATCTGCCGCGCGATTTCCCTTTTTGTTGGATACATAGTCACTAGCCTCGCGTAAAAATTCCACCTGATCGGTGAGCTCACCTCTTGCATTCAAGCGTGTACGATAGTGCTCTTCCCATCGTTTGTACCACTTCCAGCCCTTCGTTTCGTTCAAATCCTTCTCTGCCGACCACTTTTCAAATTGTGCCTGCATTTGTTGGTAATCAGCAGGTTCATCACTTTCTGAATGACGATAATCTTGAGCTTGGACAGCGACAAGCGCAAATAATATAGCGAGCAACGAAATCAATCTTTTCATGGTAGCAAATTACATATGGGTATTCTTGACCAAAATAAGCAACAAGAGCTAGAATGGGCAAGAAACAGAGTATAAAAAAGAGGTATTATTCGAGTTCAAACAGTGTTACTTACTTCCTCCAAGGCGATAACTCAAGCCTAGCGAACCATAGAAACCAGTCATGGTAACTCCATACTTTACATCGGGTTCAGACTGAGTTATGCCGGTATATTCAACACGTCGATACTTGCCAATGGGAAGTACACGGTATCCGACGCCTAGGTGGAGAGAAATAGAATTGGTAAAATTCCAGCCCGCGTCGATTTCATTTGCCCAGGTAAGAGTTGTTCTATTTTGACCCCAGGTATAGCCGTCATCTTCACCATCAGAAAAAATGTAGTGATCCTCGCGCCAAACAGCTGTTCGCGCCATACCTAACTTCATTCGGAAGGTTGCATTCCATTTGGGCTCGTCCCGCAGAATATTGTTTATTTCCCTCCCAAAATTGTGCAGCTTGAGTCCAATTGAGTGCGTCACGGCAATTCCTTCAACGGCAAGTCGAAATTCGGAGTTCGACACTGGTTTAATCCCATTGATGTTTCTGCGCATATACAGACCATCAACGGCCATTTCAATGTATTTTTGGTTCAACGAAACTCCCACTTCTGTGCCAAAACCATACGAGATATTCGTGCTTTCCAATCCCCATGTTTCCTGCATAGGCTCTAATATATTCTTACCGAATTCATCCATTTCAAAATGACTCACAACCCCGTCTACATTAACGGCGAAGAACCAATCTTTCCTCTCTTCGTCTTGAGACAGAGTCTCAGAAGTCGCAATTAAGGACAAGAGGCAGCATAATAACAATTTAGCTTTCTTCATTGCCTAGTATTGAATAGTTAAGTTCAAAGTATCAAAGCGCAAAAACTCAACGTCAATCGAGTAATTATAATCCGTTTCGCCCAATACTTCTATACTCAATTCGTGATTTTCTTGACCCACACTTGGCTTCCGTATACGCCAGTCTCCATCCTCAATGTCATAAAAGGTCGTGTACAAATCAGCTCCTTCTACTTTAATAGATTCGATGTTTGGATTGGCCATCCCCGTGTCCTGCACCGTAATTCTAACCCAAGTCTCTGGGTTCAATTGAAATCTTGTCAGTTCGGCAACTTCTGTGTCAAAAGCATCCAAAATTGTAAGAGGTGAATAATCGGTATGCTCCAACTGGACATGAGATCGAAAACTATTTCGATCAAATCTACAGGTCCCAAATTCATCCGTGAATTCAGTTTCAACTATCACAAGCTCCGCTGTCCAAAAGCCTCCTTGATCCTCCATTAATCCCACTTGAGCATGTGAAATAGGCGAGCTGTTCCAACTATCCTGAACCAATAATTCTACCATAGGCAAACCATCATATTTTCGACAAGAGGAAAAAGAAAGGATGGTCAGGATCAACATCAATCCTATATGCCTGGAAATCTTCATAGACACAATTTTCGCCGAAGGTACAATGCCAACTCACCTTCAACAAATCAATAATTGTGCAAATCCCAGATTTCAAACAGTCCACTGTAGCATTGATATTGGCCCGTATTGTAGCTTTTCACGATACTATTTATGGGTTAAAGCCGTTCTTAGTTCATATTTACCTCTTGCCAGCCAATCATGGCAGGCTTTTTGCATATTCTTGCGTATGAAGACTAAAATCCTTTTCCTATTTGTCCTTGGAGCAATCGTCGCAACATGCGGTATTGCTCAAATTCAAGAACCACTTCATGTAGCTATTGACACTGTCGAGACACATGATCTGCGCACAATCGACAATCATTCATTTCGTGTTGGCGAAAAAATCAAATACACCGTTCACTACGGTTGGATGGATGCAGGTGAAGCTACTCTCGAAGTGAAAAAATCCCCTTATACCTTTAATGGTCGCGAGGCTTATCATATCATCGGTAATGGTACAAGTTTAGGTGCCTTTGACTGGTTCTTTAAAGTGCGTGATCGCTATGAATCTCACGTCGACATGGAAGGATTGTTCCCGTACCACTTTGTGCGCAACACGGATGAAGGTGGATACAAGATTTTCCAAGATTATAAATTCCAACCGGAGACGAGCACGATGACCACAAATGACGGTGACACATTGCTCACAACTGATTTCATCCAGGATATGATGTCGGCATACTACTACACACGTAACATGGATTTCACCAACGTGAAGAAGGGTGACATTTTCACGGTAGAAACCATTGTCGACGGAAAAATTTATCCGATGGCGATCAAGTTTCTCAAGCGCGAGACAATTAAACTGCGCGCAGGTAAGTTCCGTTGCATGAAATTTGCTCCTGTAGTTCAAGAGGGGCGGATCTTCAAAACAGAAGAAGACCTTAGTGTCTGGATTACCGACGACATGAATAAAATTCCCATTATGTGTGAGTCCGACCTCCTTTTTGGCAGCATCAAAATGGAGATGACTGAATGGTCTGGTCTTGCCAATCCTATGTCGAAATTGGACTAAATACGGCCATCAACATTTCTTTTGGATAATTATTTAGCCTTCGGCAAATGAAGAGCCTCATAACACAATAATTTCGTGAACGTAGCATTCCTTAAGTACTGCTACGGAAAACATGAATAGAATCACCCTATTGTTGGTCTTCGCGCTGATCCATTTGGCCTCGTGCCAAAACAGCCAAAAACCCACCCCACAAGCTTCACATCAAGATGCCGAAACCGTCATTGCCAAACCCGCGAATATTCGTTTCGGAATGGACCTTGACACCTTCGATATTCAACAAGGTGAAATTCAGAAAAACGAATTCATGGCCTCCATTCTTGGTCGCTATAACGTAGATTACACAACGGTCGACGAACTCGTTAGGAACAGTCTCGACACTTTCGATGTTAGAAAAATACGACCTGGTAAAAAATACTGGGTTTTGAGCGAAAGCGACTCGGCCAATGCTACTCCTGAGTTTTTCATTTATGAAAAGGACCGAATGGAGTACGTGGTGTTCTGTATGGGTGATTCTTGTTATGCCTATACCGGAGAACATCCTACAGAAGTGGTGACACGCACAGTGAGCGGAGTAATCAATTCATCTCTTTATCAATCCCTCGACGACGTAGGCATGGGGCCCGCCCTTGGACTAGAACTTGCTGAGATTTACGCATGGACTGTAGATTTTTATCGCATCCAAAAAGGAGATCATTTTACCGTGCTTTTTGAAGAACAACTTGTCGATGGTGAGTCAGTTGGAATCAAGAGTATCCTATCCGCCGACTTCAACCATTCAGGAGAAAGTCTGCAATCGTATTATTACACCCAAGACAGCATTGGTGATTACTTTGACGAGACAGGAAACAGTCTGAAAAAGGCATTTCTCAAAGCACCGCTCCAGTTTAGTCGGATCTCATCACGCTATTCGAAGAAACGATTTCACCCAGTTTTAAAAAGAAACAAAGCACACCTAGGAACAGACTATGCGGCACCAAGTGGCACACCTATTTTGGCCGTAGGTGATGGCGTCGTAAGCCACTCGCAATACAAAAGCAACAACGGAAACTATGTGAAAATTCGCCACAACAGTACGTATGAAACTCAGTACTTACACATGAGCAAGCGTAACTGCAAAGTAGGCGATCATGTCCGTCAGGGTGATGTGATTGGTTACGTCGGAAGCACAGGATTGGCCACCGGTCCGCACGTATGTTTTCGATTTTGGAAGAACGGACAACAAGTCGATCACTTGAGAGAAAAATTCCCTCCATCTATTCCGATCAACGAAGAAAACAAAGTCGATTTCGAAGCAACGAAAGTATTGTTTCAATCGATGTCTGATTCATTGGCAGTCCCTGTCGAGCCGACGCCAAATATCTAAGCTAGAACTTCCTTCAAGGCAGAAACCAACATGTCGAAATGCGACTTGTCGTTGTACATGTGAGGAGCAATTCTCACGGCGTTACCTCGTATAGACACATAGACTTTCATGCGGCCTAAGGCTTCTTTTACCTGAATGGTATCAGATCCTTCTGGTAATCGAACTCCAAATAAATGCGAAGCTCGATATGCTTGGTCTTCAACGGAACATCCGAGAGCTTCGAGCTCCTTGATAGCCGGTGCAGTCAATGCACGACAATACTCCTGAATGCTTTCCGGTGTCCAGTCATTCAACTGCGAAATCGCCTTGGCCATCATGGCTAGGTAGATGAAATTACTATGTTCACCGGCATTGTATCTTCCCGCTTTCTCTTGATACTGATCTTCGTAATTAACCAAGTTCTCAAACTGGTCGCTATCCTTTCGGTTGATCCAGTTTTCTTCGATTGGTCGGCCAGTATCGAAAGTATCGCTGTAATATGCCAAACCAATTCCATAAGGTCCCAAAAGCCATTTATAGCCTGCACACACAAGTGCATCGGGTTTGACATCTTCAACGTTGAAAGGCAAGGCGCCCACGCTTTGTGTTCCATCGATCACCAACTTGGCGCCGCATGCACGAGCTTTTTCTCCGATAGCGACAAGGTCAAATTTGGTTCCGTCTGCCCAGTGAACATTGGCCATAGCTATGACGGCAGTGTTTTCGTCGATAGCAGCAAGGATAGCCTCATTCCAAGACTTTCCACGGTTGTTCTCATCTGTAGCTCCAACTGTTACGACTTGCCCATCATTCTCTTTTGCCAAACGATCCCAGCAATAGAAATTACTCGGAAACTGCTCAGCAGCCACAACGATATTCTTTCTGGTGCTCATATCGATATTGGCCGCGGCAACTGCTAATCCGTACGAAGCGGAAGGAATCAGTGCCACACGTGCAGGATCAGAATTTCCGATCAGCGTGCTAAATAGCTCCTTCACTTCCTGTGCCGGAGCGAAAAAATCGTCCTTTTGAATATCAATTGGAAATCGGCGTTTCAACAGCTCCTTTACTCCAGCTTCTTCAACTGTTTTGAGCATAGGGCCTTGGTAGGCACAATTTATATAAGCCTCCTCATATGGAAGAGAGAATAAGTCCTTTTGGCAATTGAGTATGTTCATGTATGCTGTTATTATTCCAGCCAAGATTCAACATCCTTTCTGTAGTAAATTCCGCCGCAAATTAACCATTAAAATTTGTGGGATATAGCTCTCTATCCCCAAAATATCTACGAATTGAGTTTGATAATCAATAGAGTTTATTCGCAGTTTTGCTTGAATAAATGCACTATTGGTTGTTTTTTCGACACCGGAATATTATTCTGTGGAGAACAAATCGTAGAGACAATTCAAAGATCTCAACCTTCGCCACAAGATTTCTCCAGAGTATAAAAACCATGATTCGTTTGTAGCGAGTTCTGTGCAAGAACGAGTGCATGTGGGACTTTTCAATTCAATCGACATGGAACTGAAATCCTATTACAATCCCCTGATCAATTTTCGACAGGATTTTCATATGTGTTGCACGATGTTAATGGTGATCAATTCTCTCAGTTATATCCTGAAGGCAGTCCTTCTGTTTTCATAACAGAGTCTCCAGTCAACTTTAACAACCAATCTTGTGCATCTGTACTGCAATTTAAACCAGATGGAGAAGATGAAGTGATTTATCAGATTACGATATATATATTCATCAGTTGCAAGTCGAAAGAGATGGCTTAATTCAGACTATTGATGGCTTCAATCAAAATACACAGTCCTTGCTAGATGCCATTTATGGTGGAATTACCGATGAGCAACAATTGCGAAATTTTTTACAGACGAACTCTCCTTTGAGTAATCAAGTGCTGAACGCATATATGGATCGATATGGAGTGCCAGCTGAATATTTTAGAGATGTGGTCTATATGAATAGCGTTGTTGATAGAGAGCTGCACTCACTGCTCGGACAACGTATTCAGGATTTACCTCAAACGATCGCGGACCAAATAGAAAGTGTTTTGGTTGAAAATCCAACCCACGAGACCCTTGCAGAAACTGAAGCAAGACTTGATATTTTTCAGGTTAAAAGGGACTTATTGTTTGCACAAGAAGTCCAAAATTTGTTCGATCAAGGGCAAAATGCACAAGCTCTTAATCAAATCTATTCTGACAATAGTTTTAAAAGCAAAATTCTTGGAATTCAACATGCAATGGAAAATCAGGATTGGCTTCAAGCACAATCCTTACTCAATACCATTGAAACCATTAACCCCGAACAATTAAACTGGAAAGAAGCCTTAGAGACAGTTCTACGCATTCATTCAGAAACAAGATGGCCATGCCAAGTAACTGAGGAAGAAAAGAATTTTCTGGTGAATATATTCGAATCTAGTAACCCGGGAGATATCGTATATGGCTATTCGAAGGGAATAATGCGAGAATTGAACGACTATCACAACGAAATGTTGTTACCGCAACTTGTCGAAATTCCGCGCACTAGAAGTATGCAATTTGAGCCTCTAGGGAATTTTGTGAAGATATATCCCAATCCGGCGTCGAACTACGTTCTGGTTGACTTAGAAATGGAGAAAGATCAGTTTGGACAATTCACTCTCTTTGGGCTAGACGGGTCAATTGTTAAGCAGGCGAGTTTCAATTCATTTTTCGGGCCTGGATTAGTTGAAATTGACGAAATTGCAAGAGGGGTTTATACCTATGAAATATCGATTTCACAAACTCAAATGAAAACAGGCAAAATAATCTTAAAATGACGAAAATTCTGCTCGTATTGATTAGTTTATTCATGCTGAGTTCACATGGATGGTCTCAATGGTCTACCTGCGATAATGCTATTTTTGTAGGGTTATCTCCTCAGGTTTTGGAGGTGATTGATGATACATTGGTTGTTGGTGGATTCTTCGAAAGCGTAAATAGTATCGGGTTTAATGGGATAGCCAAATGGGATGGACAAAGTTGGTCCGATTTGCCAAATTCTCAAGGAGTAGAAGACATAGTGCTATATGGTGATTCACTAATCTTCGTTGGAGGCTTTCACGAGCAATTGGACAATGATGAATGTGGTGCAATTGGCGCATTTTATAACGGTGAATGGAGAGGCCTTGATGGTGGAGCAGAATCTCCTTCTTCAATTGTAAATGGAGTTTCAGTAATTGGGGACCAACTTATTGCTGTTGGAAGTTTTAGTGAGTTAGGTGGAACGGAACCGCTGTGGAGAGATAGGAATGTGGGACGGGAATCAATGGAATAATATTGGCGGAGTGACTGGATTTATTGGAGAGCCACGGAAAGCAATTAACTATAATGGAGAAATTTTTGTGTGTGGAGATTTTACCTTGGCCAATGGAACCATTCCTTCTCCCAATCTAGCACATTGGAATGGTGTCGAGTGGATAGAGGTTGAGTCTGGCCCCTCGGGCACAGTTCTTGAAATTTATCCTTTTCCTGATCACGGGTACATGTATGTAGGAGGATTGTTTTCAACCGTTAATGGCGAACCATCACCAGGAATTGCAAAATTTGATGGAGTAAATACCACACCATTAAGTTCCATTGGGTTTAATGACGCCGCTAAAGCTATTTGTATTTACCGAGACCAGATTTATGCTGCGGGTAGGTTTACTGAGCTCTCCGACGGATCTGAAATGAATCATATTGCTAGGTTTGACGGAGTACATTGGCAACCCCTCGAAAACGGAATTGGCGGCAATGTCTTTGACATGGAAGTGTTTCAAGATCGTCTATATATAGTCGGTGCTTTGGAATGGGTTGGCGATGAGAATTTTGAGCTGGATGGAATCGTGAATTGGCATCTGCATCCCGATAGCGTGACATGGGGTGTTCCAGACAATATCGATGACATAATCTTAAACAAAGAAGATTTTCATGTTTTCCCAAATCCTGCTTCTTCAAATTGTCATATTGTCAATAATACCCTGAATGAGGGGCTCGTTATTGTCACCAATGCCAAAGGTCAAGAATTGTTTAGGACCCGAATCACGGCGAAACAGGACATAAGTCTGGATATCAGTTCGTTCTCCTCGGGTATTTATTATGTAAGTCTCGTAGAAACAGGAATGCTTCTTGCCACCAGAAGACTGGTGAAAGAATGAAAAGAGTGCACTTGACTTGGTAGCGCACTCTCCCGTTCAACGTATTAGGCCAACCATGACTCTACATCCGCCAATTGAACTGCTGGAATATCCAGCTTGTTCTTCTTGCGGTAACCGTTCAAGTGCTGGTGAATGGCTGTAGGCTTCGCCGACTTAAATGCACTTACATCTGAATATCCGGCTTCCATGATATGCTCCGACCATTCAGCGGGAACACCAATCTTTTCGAAATCTGCAGGTGTTGGAAGAACCTCAACTTTTTCCGGACGCATTTGAGGGAAGAATAGAACCTCTTGAATCGAACTATTGTTGGTCAAGAACATGGTCAATCGGTCAATACCTATGCCCATTCCAGACGTAGGAGGCATTCCGTACTCGAGTGCTCGAAGGAAGTCCTGGTCGATAAACATCGCCTCGGAATCTCCTCGTTCGAGTAGAGCGGCTTGCTCTTCAAATCTCTCGCGTTGATCGATAGGATCGTTCAACTCAGAGTAGGCATTGGCCAACTCCTTTCCCGCTACCATAAGCTCGAAACGTTCAGTAAGTTCTGGGTTATCGCGGTGCTTCTTGCAAAGTGGCGACATCTCAACTGGGTAGTCGGTGATAAAAGTAGGCTGAATATAATTTCCCTCGCACTTCTCACCAAAAATCTCGTCAATCAACTTGCCCTTGCCCATGTTTGCCTCGTGCGGAACACCAAGATCATCACACACTTTTCTGAGCTCTTGCTCGTTCATAGGGGCAATGTCAATTCCAGTATGATCTAAAATTGCCTTGATCATAGGAACACGAGGGAAAGGGGCTTTGAAGCTCACCTTTTGTTCGCCTATCATTACATCGGTTGTTCCGTGAACTTCCATGCAGATATACTCGAGCATAGACTCGGTAAAGTCCATCATCCAGTTATAATCCTTGTAGCTCACGTACATTTCCATTTGCGTGAACTCCGGGTTGTGCGTGCGATCCATTCCTTCGTTTCGGAAGTCTTTGGCAAACTCAAACACGCCGTCAAAACCTCCAACGATCAATCTCTTTAGGTATAACTCGTTCGCTACTCGCAAATAGAGAGGAGTATCTAGAGCATTGTGGTGGGTAATAAACGGACGGGCCGCTGCACCACCTGGGATAGTCTGCAAAATTGGGGTTTCAACCTCCAGGTAACCCTTGTCAGTAAGATATTTGCGCATAGCGCTGATAATCTTCGATCGCTTTATGAACGTATCTTTCACATGATCGTTGACCACCAAGTCGACATAACGCATACGGTAGCGCAATTCAGGATCAGTGAAGGCATCATGGATGTTTCCATTTTCGTCTTCTTTCACCACAGGAAGTGGCTTGACAGACTTACCAAGCACAGTGAGTTCGGTAACTTTTACAGAAGGCTCTCCTACTTTGGTAATGAACGTCTCTCCTTTGACGCCAATGAAGTCACCAAAATCAAGCAATTTCTTGAAAACAACATTGTACATCGTCTTGTCCTCATCGGGACATAGAATATCTCTATTGATGTACAGTTGGAAAGTACCAGAAGAATCTTTTAGCGTACAGAAAGAAGCTTTACCCTGAATACGTTTTATCATGATACGCCCTGCTAGGCATACTTGCTGACCTTCTTGGAAATCCTGTTTCAAAGAGCTGGCCAAGTTATCCACGTGGTACTGGGCTGCAGGAAAAGGCTCGATGCCTAATTCGCGCATAGCATTCAACGATTCTCTTCGTTGAATTTCTTGTTCTGATAGACGCTGACTCATGATAAAATTATCTTTCAATTTGTTTGAGGCAGCGAAGATACAATTTGGACGTGGAAAGACGTGTTCTTTGGTTATTTGGCAGGCGCACTTCCTTGAACCGCAAACATAAGCGCAGAATTGAAATAGTTTTTGACTTGGGAAATGTGTTTTGCTTTGACTTCAGGACTCAACCAACTTGCATCAAACGCATTGATGGCTAATTGCATCAACTGATCTTTATTCAAGTTCAGGGCTTTGGCTGTTTCATAAAAATTCTCATTCATATAGCCTCCAAAATAAGCTGGATCATCGGAGTGAATGGTTGCTAAAAGTCCTTTGTCGAGCATTTTCACAATAGGATGCTCTTCCATTTTTTGAATAACCTTGAGAGATACGTTACTGAGCGGACATAGGGTTAAAGGTATGTTTTGCTCAATTAATTTTTGAACCAAAATTTCGTCATCTAAACACTGATTTCCATGGTCAATTCTTACAACTTTCAGAAGGTCTAGTGCTTCCCAAATATAATCTACAGGCCCCTCTTCTCCTGCATGAGCGACTAGCTTGTAACCGTGTTTTGCAGAAGCTTCAAACACCTTGATAAACTTACTAGGAGGATTGCCCATTTCAGAAGAGTCTAACCCGACGCCGTCAATCCAATGCTTGAAAGGAAGAGACGATTCTAGTGTTTTGAATGCCTCTTCTTCACTTAAATGCCGCAAATACGACATAATGAGTTTATAGGAAATGTTTAATTCTTGTTTGGCTTTTTCAAGGGCTTTATAGATACCATTGATTACAACATCAAATCCAATACCCCTGTCAGTATGAGTTTGTGGATCGAAAAATACTTCAACATGGACAACATTTTGGCTGTGCACTTTGCATAGGTAAGCCCAGGTTAAATCATAAAAATCTCGTTCATGAATAAGTACTTGAGCTCCTGCATAGTAGATGTCTAAAAATTCTTGAAGGTTATTAAATTGGTAAGCCTTCTTCAATGATTCGATAGAGTCATACGCCAAGCTTATATTATTTCTATTGGCTATTTCAAAAAGGAGCTCAGGTTCAAAACTCCCTTCGATGTGCAAGTGAAGTTCTGCTTTGGGAATGCCTTGAATGATTTTTTTTAGGTCAGATGATTCCATGTGTGGTATTGCAGTTCAAAATTCTAAGAGATATGTAACGTCTGGGCTAAACTACGTTTCAAAACAGAATAGGTTTTGTCGGCCAATCCTTTTATTCCTTCAATAGTCGAATTACCGCTTTCTTGTTTTCTGATACAATTGTCAAAAAGTAAATACCAGCGGGTTCGTCTAGTGTCATGTTTAATAGTTGACTCTCTCTGTATTGTTTTGACTGGATTAGTTTTCCATTTAATCCTGTTAAGCTAGCTGTTACAGATTTATAATCTGCTCCCAAATCAATTGAAAATTTACCCTTCGTTGGGTTAGGATAGATCTGGAGTTTATCTCCAAAATCATTTTCAACCACCCCAACACCAGAATAGACCACAGACAAATCGTCAACCCATAGTATTGAATTTGAATTCGCATCACCAATACTTGTGCTGGCCATTGCTATCAACAATACGTAACTTGGTATTGTTTCATTGTTGTAAGTGAAAGGCACTGAAAAACGTGTCCAGTTGCTGTTATTCCCATTTGGCAAGTCATAGGATGCCTCTCCAACTATAAAGGATGCAGAACTTCCTTGGTCTGGAACCTCAACATCAAAACTACCGTGAAGAATTGCTTGTATTCTGCCAATATCTGTTCCGCCCTGATTGAATTTAAACCACCCGACAAGACTGTCTGGTCTGCCTGTAAATGTATAATTGAAATCAGAATCAGAGGTAACGGTATGTATATATCCATCTGATGCATTGATGCTAGGCACTTCTATTTTTCCGGTTGTTACAGTCGCATTGACAGATGTTCCCAAAATGGCACCATTTTCCAGTTTCAGACAATAAGCACCAGAATGCACTCCAGAGGATTCTCGAAAACAGGTCTGTGGACCAAGGCTTGCTAAACCTCCTCCTGTTTTATTGCCATTCCAATTTGTTGGTTCTTCAGTGTTCGATCCTACATTTTGCCAGGTCTCAAATCCTCCATTGGGTAATGTGGTTTGTCCAGGGACAATATCAAGCAAACATAAAATGATAGGGAAAATTAAGATGTGGTTCTTTTTCATGTTTTAAAATCAATTTTTGCCTAACGTTTGGCTAAACTGCGTTTTAATGCAGTTTAGGTTTTGTTGCACTCAAACTAGCGCAGCCAAAGTAACTGTGCCCCAGAGCTTGAGTTTAAGCTCATAAAAATAGCATATTATGGGTAAGAAGTAAAAAAGTGGAATCGATCAGCGACAGTCTTCGAGCGATTCAGCCTTTTACTAATTTGCCGGGGCAAGTCAGAATTCATGAAGGTTTTTAACTGCAACGTACCTTTGCGCCGACTACCCCTTTTAAAACTCAAGCCAAGCACAAAAAGCGAGCAGCAAAAGCACACCTGAAAAGTGAGGAGTGATTATCTTTTATATAGCAGCTTTACCTTGTCTTTTCTGCTATGAACATTGCTACACCTCCCAAATTAGCCCAACACACCATTCATAATTCCAAGAAAAACACTAAATTACTCTGCGCGCATATTAAATTCATTGTATTTTTGCACGCTAATTTATAATTTGGAGGAAAGACTAGTTCAACTGAGAATTGGCATTTGTCTTTAGGCTTATCATTTTGAAAGTGAACAAAATTCTTTCGGAAAAATCTGACATGTGACGTTAGAACCCTGTCTCCGTCATAACGTAGAAACTAATGGTAAGATGAAATAAACGCACGAATGAAGCAACCATTTGACTTCTGCACGTGTTTATAGGGTACAGTCTACTTGGTTTTTGAGTAAGCCACCCTTAGAGCTTTACAACTAATCCTATGCGAGTGGGCACGAAATTATTAATATTCCTAGTGGCATTTTTCTCTTTTTTTGGGATGAATGGCCAGCTTACGTTTGATGCAAATCAGACGGAAGGCTGCACGCCTCTAGGGGTTACTATATCCGTTTCCTCCCCACCCGCAGGCACTATTTTCAGCTATGCCTGGTCCATCACATATCCCGACGGAAGCGTAGTAAATTCAGCTACTCCTTTCTATGTTGATATTTTTTCAGAAGCAGGATCATACGACGTTAGTTTGACCATTAACGGCAACGAAACTTTGAGTGTCGACGACTACATTGTTGTTCACCAAGCTCCAGTTGCCGACTTCACTACCGATGTAACTTTGGGGTGTTTTCCTTTATGTGTCAATTTTGAAGATTTGACAACGGTAAGTGATGGAGCTATCATTGAATGGGCTTGGGATTTTGGAGATGGAACTATTTCTAGTGAAACCAATCCGTCATTTTGTTACAACGATCCCGGAACTTACACGCCAGTATTTTCAGTTGAAGATGAATTTGGTTGCTACAGTGATATCAGTTTTTCTGGTTTGATCAATGTAGTAGATGATTTCCCAACGATAGACATTGAAGCTCCAATTGATCTGGATTGCAATCCACCCGTGGATTTTGATTTCAACAATGTGGCGGCCGGATCCTCAGCGCTCACATATGTATATGATTTTGGTGATGGAAATACACTGACAACGATTAACCCAGGAACCGCAACCAACACATTTGACGATTTAGGAATCTACGAGGTGTGCGTAACGGCAATCGACGAAATTGGCTGTGCCACCGAAGATTGTGTAGAGATTGAAATCTTTGATGTAGCCAATGCAGGCTATGTTACTGTTTCTCCAACTACCATCTGTGCTGGATCATCTGTGTCATTTGCAGATACAACTACTCCCAATCCCGTGTCATGGTCTTGGGATTTTAATGATGATGGAGAACAAGATGCTACTTCGGAATATCCAACTTTCATCTATGACACCCCGGGGTTTTATTACCCCTCGCTCACAGTGACATATTCACCAACCTGCACTCACTCCAATACGGGAACAGTAGAAATCGAAGTTTTAGAAGATCTTTTAATGGCATTTGAAGCAGACACAACAATCTCATGTGTGGCTCCTTTTGATGTAAACTTCAATAGTTTAACCACAGGACCGGGCAACTTAACCTATCAATGGTTGATTGAAGGAGTTGAAATTTCAACCGATCCTGCCTTCGCTTATAGCTTCTTAGATTATGGTTTATTTGATGTTGAACTAATCGTTACTACTGACGTCGGCTGCCAGGAAAGTCTGCTTATGGAGGACTACATAAGTGTCCTTGAGCCTGAAATATTCTTCAGTAATCCAACCGTAATTTGTACTGGGGTAGTCGTAGATATCTTCGATCTGGATGTGATTACATTCGACAGTATCACCGATTGGAATTGGGATTTTGACGATGACGATGTCATTGACGTAACAGGTCAGATTCCAGATTTTATCTACAATGAATTGGGTGAGTTTGAAATTACCCTTGAGATAATAACCGAGGGAGGTTGCGAAGCGACTTTCACAAGTACTCAAACTATTGATGTTGAGACTGAAGTTTCAACAGAAGTTAATGTTTCTGCTAATGAAAGTTGCGCTGGAAACCCGCTTGAATTTTGTGTAGACGAGCAGCCAGGCGTGACATATTCTTGGAACTTTGGCGATGAGACGGGATGGCAGAATCTATCGTCTGAAGAATTCTGTATCATGCACGAATATCAGGATACAGGATACTACGATGTGACCATTTCCGTGTTCAACGAAGGGTGCAGTAGCTTCGAGACATATTTCCAATACATCTACATCACCCCTCCAGTAGCTTTATTTACAACGTCAACATTATGTGGTGATGGACTCACTGTCTTCTTCCAAGATGATTCTATTGAAGCCGATTCATTGATTTGGGATTTTGGCGATGGAAGCGACCTAGTTTATGGCGACCTTACCCCTACCTACACCTATACTGACCCAGGCACGTACAACGTTATTCTTACTGCTATAAATAATGACGTGGGTTGTCCTGATGTATACAATACAACGATAACCGCAACAGATCCGAACCCTGGATTGACTTACTCGCCAAATATTGGATGTCCGCCTCTGGATGTAGATTTTGCACCGGAAGCCAATAATATTTATTGGGAAGTGGACTTTGGAAACGGGACCACAATGATCGCCGATTTCAACTCTCTTGGAAACTTCTGGGATGTGACCATTGACGACGGACTTACCGTTACCGATTCGACATATTTAGCGAATGCCAATTTCTGGCCTACCATTCAATACAACGACTTAGGTAATTACGATATTCAAGTAACAACGATCGACTCCAATGGTTGCGAAGGAAGTACGACTTATGTCGACGCAATTGAGGTGAACAGCAGTCCAGATTTTGCAGATTTTAACTACACGGTTACCGAAGCATGTGGTCCTTTTACTGTTGTTTTTGAACCAACAGGAAATGATCTAGACACTTGGACATGGACCATGAGTGATGGAACGACAAGCTCAGATTTGATCGCCTCATTTACCTGGGATTTACCTTACGACTACGACACAACTTTTGTGGTTACACTTGACGCATTCAATGGCATTGGTTGTGGATCTTCTGTTTCCCAAACTTTGGAAATCGTCTTCCCTGTAACCCCGCAATTCAGTGTGCTTCAGGATCCTTCTTGCCAAGGGGATAGCATCCAAGTCATCAATGCAACTTTAGGAGATGTTTCATCTAGCGTATGGGACTTTGGTGATCCGGCTTCGGGAGCAGACAACTTTAGTACCGATGATGATGCTTATCACGTCTACTATGAAAATGGAGCCTATGACATTTGTTTGACTGCGCAGAACAGTTCAGGATGTCAAACTACGGTTTGTCAATTTGACCTAGTCAATATTATCAATCCAGTCACGGATTTTACCTTCGATCCAACAATAAACAACTGTCTATTCGGAGTGCAATTTGCTAACACCACCGCAGGGAACATAGCGTGTTCTGAGTGGAGTTTTGGTGATGGACAATTCGGAGAAGGACTCAATGTGTTTCATACTTATCCAATTGGAGTATTTGATTTAGAATTGGTTGTTTGCAACGAGTTTGGCTGCACCGATACCGTCTTGGTCGAAGATATTTTCGAATATGGAAATGTCATCGGGCCGTTCACACAGATATTGGATGCCGTCACATGTGCTCCTTTTACAGTTGAATTGGAAGCCTTCAATTCGGCCGACCTAAGTTTTGACTATTTCTGGGAATTTGGTGATGGTTTTGGCGATCCCGATGGGAATACCAGCACTATTCATATCTACGACACTCCGGGAACATATTGCCCTTCACTCATCATGTCCGATGCCAATGGCTGTCCCGTTTTAATCGAATGTGATAATCCAATCGTGGTCGAGGAATTCATGATGGACGCTTCTCTACTTTCCCAAATATGCACAGGTGACAGTCTGCTCTTCACGCTTGACGGAGCCACGACATACACCTGGTTGGACGACACCTACGTTTATACGGATACCGAAGAAGAATTTTGGCTTAGTCCGCCTGTATCCCAAGACCTTGAAGTAACGGGATACTTTGCCGATTGTGAAGCCACTGAAGTACTTTCTATAGAAGTAAATCAACTGCCGCTAGTCACATTGGCCATGGATGCTGGAATATGCAACGAGCAGGATGTTTTTGACCTCTATGGAGGTTTGCCAGATGACAATCCGGGCACCTACACTATAAACGATGACGCGGCGGTTGAATTCAATCCTTTGGACGTGCCAGCCGTTTATGAAATTACATATAGTTACACCGATCTCAACGGATGTATCAGCAGTGATACGACGGATTATGAAATCTATGCATTGCCTTTCGTTGTGCTGGCACTCTTCGATCCTTTGTGCGTCGATGGGGCTATTCAAACAGTAGAAGGTGGAAGCCCATTGCTAGGAACTTATACCCTCAGCAATGCCAATATCATTGATTTTGATCCAGCCATTGGATGGGGCGATTACGACATTACATATACTTTCACCGATGGCAACGGTTGTATCAATTTTGATACACAGACACAAGAAGTAAATCCTCTTCCGGAGCCAGTTTTTAACTTGGTAAGTCCGTGTGTGAATGAGGCTATTGCAGTTACCAATGTGAGTACAATAGCCGATGGCAGTATCGCAGAAGCCAGCTGGGATTTTGGCCCACTAGGCACTTCAAACGACTACCAGCCTGATCCTCTTGATACCTGGACTACTGGACTTCTGACTTTTTCTCTTGAAATAGAATCGGATGCTGGATGTATCAATTCTTTGACACAAGAATTTGAGATTTTCGAAGCTCCAGTTGCCTCATTTTCTGTGGAAGATGCATGTGCCGGAACCGAATTCAGTTTGCTAGACCAAACCACCATTGGTGATGGAGTCCTCTCCAGTTGGACATGGGATATGGACATTGTTGGCACATACGACCAGCAAAATTGGATACAAGATATCGACGATTGGGGCTTATACTCGATCGAGCTTTTGGTAGAAACTGAAGAAGGCTGTGCCGATTCGATCACAGTGGATTTAAACGTGTATCCAAACCCAGTGGCCGACTTTGATTTTGAAGATGATTGTGCCAATACTGACATTGTTTTTGACAATACTACAACCCTCGAAAGTGGTGAGATTGACACATATGAATGGTCATTTGGAGATGGAAATTTAGCGACAGGCGCAAATGGCGAAAATGTTTACGAGGAGTATGGTTTCTATACCACTGAGTTGATTGTAGTGACTGAAAACGGCTGTTCGGACACCTTGGAGCAGCAGATAGAAGTATTCCCTCCACCAATACCTGATTTTGCCGTTGGCGAGACCTCGTTTTGTACTGGAGGATTCCTCAGTTTGACCGACTTATCGACCATTCCTGAACCGTATCAAATCATATCTTGGGACTGGAATTTTGGCCCAAACTCAACCACTGGAGAAACTGTCGACTACGAAATACAGGAAGCTGGAACCTACGATCTTGAGCTGGTCCTTACCTCTTTCAACGGATGTACTGCCGACACTGTAATTTCTGACTTCGTTACAATATGGCCTACTCCAATAGCCAATTTTGACTTTGACGCCAACAATGCTGCGATAGGTGATCCATCTATTCTATTTGAAGACACTTCTTTCGGAGCTGAGGGTTGGTTGTACGATTTTGGCGATGGTATCCAATCTGAGGAAACAGATCCTGAACATACCTACTTAGAGTATGGCGACTTCGATGTTACACTCACTGTGATGAATGAATTCGGTTGTATGGATAGCATTCAGAAAACTGTTTTTGTAGACCCTTCCATGCTCGTTTATTTACCAAACGCATTTACTCCTGATGGTGATGGTCTGAATGATGTATTCTTCCCACAATGGTCGGGATTTGAAATGAGCGAGTACACTTTCCAAATTTGGAACCGCTGGGGCGAGCTGATTTTTGAAACTACAGACCCAAATGCTCCATGGGTTGGCGATGTAAAATCAGGAAATCATTTTGCCTCGAACGACGTCTATATATGGCGATTACTCATTCTTCCCGCACATGAACCAAAGCTTCTCGAACTCGACGGTTCAGTAAGTCTCATCCGATAGTTTTTCAATTGAATTAGGAAACTTATCTTTGCCCTCCTTA
>JBLHIB010000048.1:0-22767 GCA_047615865.1 Gammaproteobacteria bacterium | reverse complement strand
GCGGCACTAGTTTAGCCTAGCAATACTCAGAACATGAAAAATTCAAAATTCCCTACTCAATCGATCTTCGGTATTCCAGTTGCCAAGTTGAATATGCTTGATACCTTGTTGGCGGTTGAAGAGGCCATTGAGGATAAGCGTCAGCTCCACCATATAGTGGTGAACGCAGGTAAGATTGTTGCCATGCAAAGCGATCTGGAGTTGAGGGATAGTGTGCTCGGTGCCGATTTAATCAATGCCGATGGAATGGCCGTTGTTTGGGCCTCGAAATTACTGGGAAAGGCTTTGCCAGAGCGAGTTGCTGGAATTGATTTGATGGAGAATTTAGTCAAGATGGCTCATGAGAATTCCTATAAAGTGTTTTTTTTAGGAGCAAAGGAAGATGTAGTTAAGAAGTGCGTGGAGCATTACAGCGAAATGTACTCACCAGCTATTGTGGCAGGATATCAAAATGGCTATTTCTCAAATGAGGAAGAACGAGGTGTGGCCGAGCAAATTGCAGACTCAGGAGCCAACATATTATTCGTAGCAATGTCTTCTCCTATGAAGGAAATTTTCTTGGAGAAATACAAAGGAATGATATCCCGTGTGAATATGATAATGGGAGTGGGAGGAAGCTTCGACGTGGTTTCGGGAAAAGTGAAAAGAGCTCCAGTTTGGATGCAAAACACAGGACTTGAATGGTTCTATAGATTCATCCAAGAACCACGTAGAATGTGGAAGAGGTATTTGGTTGGCAATTCAAAATTTATTGCCTTGACTCTGAAAGAAGCATTCACTCCAATCAAATATAGAACTGCAAAACCAGTCACGACTTAGGATAGATTTTTATCCTAACAACCATATAATAAGAACAGCTGCGGCGATAATGCCAACGCCAACTATCACTGGTCCGCCAATTTCGTTTTGTTCTGCTTCTTTGTGCTCTTCACTCATAATATTGTTTTTGGCAAAAATATGGACGTCGGCTCACAAACGCAAGGTCTTACCTCTCCTTTTTCGAATTTAGTTGTAAACGAGTGCTTGTGATCTACTTGAATTTGACATAAGTTATGGTTTTATCGATAAATATTCGAGTCAATTACGTCGTTCAAAGACTTCAAATGGCATCTCATACCGAATATTGAACCACTTAGTCCCTTTCATTGAATAAGAGTAAAGCCATGCTCTACCTTTGCCCTGATCATGTGAGTTAGTGATATCGATTGCGCTCATGTTTTCACTCGTTAGATAAATTAGTTTTAGTTTTAAGTGTTAAGAGCCTCTTGTAGTCGTACGAGAGGCTCTTTTTTTTTTATGATATCAATAAATGCTGATACGAATTATTCCATTGCCTAGTTTTACATCTATAAATTTGACTGAATTGAAACAAACCATTGCAGCAGAATTTCTTTTGTGCAGCGGAAAATGAACACTGGACATGCAAAGAATATTACTCTTAATAGCAGCTGTGATATTTGCTGTGCCTCCATTGATGGCGCAATGCGAAGACGGATTGATTTATTACGAAGTAGTCTATGTCGCCGATAACTATCCTCAAGAATCTACCTGGGAGCTAGTCGGCAGCGGCGGACAGATATATGCACAAGCCAACGCAGAAAGTGGAAATGCATGCATTCCGGAAGGTGAGTGCGTGATTTTCAATATTTATGATACCGCAAGTGATGGAATTTGTTGTGGATTTGGTGAGGGATCCTATGCCATATACGAAGGTGGGGTCTTGATCACATCAGGTGGAGAATTTGGTTCAAGTGAAACCGTCTTGGTTTCTTGTCCTCAGGGAGCTTCATGTGATACTGCTTTGCCATCGGAAATAGGCTCTTATATTGGAGATTTTGATGACAATTGGTATACATTCATTCCTGATGAAACAGGAATATACGTGGTTACGACTTGCAACAATTCCAATAGTTGTGATACCCGTTTGTGGGTGTACGATTATTGTAACATGGGTGATTTTGACGACACCAATGAGGCGTCTATATACTATGATGACAATGAAGGCGGTTGTGATGAGTTGGCTCAAATAAATGCTCTTCTTGAAGAGGGAGTAGAATATTTGATTAGAATAGGTGATAGTTTCAACGATTGCGCAGGTAGTATTGGTTGGAGTTTGTCTTTTACTGGACCGCCAGGGGGGTGTACTGATTCCGAAATGTGCAATTATAGCCCGCTTGCAATAGAAGATGATGGTTCTTGTGTTCCTTTTGGCGACCCAAGTTGCACAGGTCCTGACTTGCTCGTTGTGCAAGAAGCTATTGTTAATTCACTTTATGTAGACTATTTGGATGTGAATGAAAATGACTGCTACATTGAAGAAGGCTGTTTGAACGGTTTTGGAACTCGTGAGCTTATTCGCTTTACGACACACATTAAGAATATTGGAGATGTAGATTATTATATCGGTCAAGCAGGGAATGATGTTCCTGGTCAGTTTGACTATGCCGATTGCCACAATCACTGGCATTATGCTGGCTATGCTGAATACGCTCTTTTAGATTCAGAAAATAACTGGTTACCGATCGGATTCAAAAACGGATTTTGCGTAATTGATTTGGAATGTTCAGGTGGAGGAACAGCACAGTATGGTTGTTCGAATATGGGTATTAGTGCTGGTTGCGGTGATTACTACGGTTCTGGATTGAGTTGTCAGTGGATTGATGTAACGGATGTAGCCGATGGCCAATACACACTGATCGTGCGTGTAAACTGGGATGAATCTCCTGATGCCCAAGGTCACTATGAGCTCACATATGACAACAACTGGGCTCAGGTTTGTCTGGATATCGACCGCACCAGTGGAACTTTGGAATACACTGTTTTAGAGGATTGTGCAGTCTATGTGGATTGCATGGGTGTCGAGCTTGGATTGGCAACAATAGATTGCAATGGTGATTGCGGGGGCTTTGCTTTGGCTGGCGACTTGGACAACAATGGAGCTCAAGAATTTAGCGATGCAACCAGCTATGTAGATCAAATTCTCTCGGATGATATCGATCCTACTTTGTGCAATGACTTGGATACAGATGGCAATTTGACAGTGACCGATGCTTCGCTTATCGCTTTGTGTCAATACTACAACGTCGCCCATGAACACCCAGATAGCTCTGGTGTTCACCAAAAATGCAACTTACCCACTTTCGAGGTTGTAAATATTAACGACTCTGTGTGGTTCAGAATTGCAGATTTCAATCTTGATCAGAACTACATAGATATTGAGGTTAAGAATCCATACAACCGCATTGTAGGATATCAATTGGTTATGTCTGGCATAGAGATAACTCAAGTAACGTCAATTGCCGATCCAATCACTTATCCAATAAGCCCTGAGTTTTCACTGGGAGGTCAGGAACTAATCGGATTGTCTTATGAAGATTCATCTTTGGTTAAGAACAACGATTTTCAGCCCTTGGCAAGGTTGTATTTCATCAATCCAGATGAGCTGATATGCATAGAGTCTATCGTTGATGTGGTAAATGAAGCATACCACAATACGTTGAACTACATCGCAGATGAATGCATTTCTACCGTTGGCGTGAATCAAATGGCTTTATCTAAGGATATACAGGTGTTTCCGAATCCATTTGTAGAGCAGACAGAAATCCAATTCTCCAACCTTGCGCGCATCCCGTTTACTTTAGAGCTGACAGATTTGTCCGGCCGAGTAGTTAGAAAAGAGTCTGGAATTGTTGGATCAACCGTTATGATTGACAGACAAGACCTTGAAGCAGGAACCTACTACTTTGTTTTGACTGGTGATTATTCATACACGGGCAAACTTACAGTGCAATAAAACAAACAAAAACAATGCTAAAGGGGCCAATTACGGTCCCTTTAGCAATGTTGAAAAGACAATTGTGTACAATCATAGGGGGAGATCCTTTTAAAGTTTGTTTTGAAGATGTTATCTTTGATGCAACCTATTTTAAAGTGATAGCGTCTTATTTTACAATAGGCAAATCCTGGAAAGATTATGATGAATTTTGGAACTAAATCACTCACACTAATTTTCGGTATACTCATGGCTACCGCGCTTTCTGCGCAGGTTATGATTAACGAGGTTTGTGTAGCCAACTATGCCGACTGGGATCTCGGCGGTGGCAACTTTGAAGACTGGGTAGAGTTCTACAATCCGGACCCAGTAGACTTCGATATCGGAGGTTATTGGTTAAGTGATAATCCTGCGAACCCAATGAAGTGGGCAATTCCGGCTGGAACCATAGTAGGAGCAAATGGGCGCGAGCTTATAGTTTTGTCTGGACTTGGGGAAATAAGCCCTAACGCTTATGGCTATCCCAATACTGACTTTAAAGTTACCCAAACTGCGGGGGAATCCTTGATTTTCTCGAATCCTGGTGGAGCTGTTTTAGAAGATTACAATTTCGGGATAATTGGTAGTCTGCAAACGAATCAAAGTTTTGGCCGATCTTCTGATGGAGCCAATGACTGGGTGATTTTGACTGATCCTAGCCCAGAGACGGCTAATGGCGGAGTTACTGGAGATGCTTATGCCGCTACACCTGAATTTGATACACAAGCAGGATATTATGCGGGATCGATAAATGTTTCGATCAGTTCGCCTGAATCCGGTGCTTTAATTTACTATTCATTGAATGGTGATGAAGTGAATAATACCTCGACTTTATACTCAGGCCCCATAACAGTAAATGCTACTACTGTAATTCGAGCAATTGCATACAATCCTGACGCTGCCATTCTTCCAAGTTTTATGGAGACCAATACTTTCTTCATAGGAACGGATAGTCACACTATTCCAATTTTTTCTGTGGCAGGTGCAACACTATCAGACGGAGAATGGGCTGGAGATGAATTCATGTCCATTGAGATGTTCGATGAGAACGGAAACTTTGTTTCTGAAGCGCAAGGAGATTCAAATGAGCATGGAAATGACTCAAATGCATACGACCAACGTGGTTTTGACTACGTGACTCGAGATGCAATGGGATACAACGATGCTATTGATGCAGCAGTTTTTCCTCACACAGATCGTGACCATTATGAGCGACTAATCTTCAAGGCTGCGGCCAACGATAATGTGTCGTTTCAAGATGGAGCGCATATCAGAGACTTCTATTGCCATGAGATTTCGATATTGGCAGATCTTAAGTTGGATGAACGTGCTGGTTTGTTTTGCATAGTTTATATCAATGCAGAATACTGGGGAGTTTATGATGTCCGTGAAAAAGCAGATGATATTGACTACACAGATTATTACTTTGATCAGCCTGAAGGCTATGTAGATTATTTGAAGACTTGGGGAGGAACTTGGGTTGAATATGGTGATGACGGCGATTGGAACGATATCCGTGATTTCATTCTTGGAAACGATATGTCGGTCGCAGCAAACTATGATTATGCCACAAGTTTGTACAACGAGAAGAGTTTGGTTGATTATTTCATTCTAAACGGATATGTAGTCTGTACTGACTGGTTGAACTGGAATACTGCTTGGTGGCGTGGACGTCATCCTGATGGAAGTGCTAAGAAATGGCGTTATGTTCTCTGGGATTTGGATGCGAGTTTTGGTCACTATATCAACTATACAGGAGTGCCTGATACAAGTCCGCAAGCGGATCCATGTGATCCTGACGGATTAGGTGATCCAGGCGGTCAGGGGCACGTTCCTATTTTGAATGCCTTGTTTGATAACGATGATTTCAATGCATACTACATCAACCGTTACGCAGATCTTTCGAATACATATTTCTCATGTGAATACATGATTTGGTTGGTTGACTCTATGACAGGAGTGATTGATCCAGAAATGACACGTCAGACTGATCGATGGGGCGGTAGCTACAATGGATGGTTGGATAATGTGCAGGAAGTTCGTGACTTTATTGAAGCTCGTTGTTCTGATGAAATTATTAGCGGAATTGAAGATTGCTACGATGTCGAAGCGGTAACGATTACTCTGATCATTGACGGAATCGGGGAGGTTCAAATTTCAACATTGAATATAGATGAACTTGAATCACCTTGGACTGGAACTTATTTTGCTGGAATTCCTTTGGACTTAGAAGCCTCTTCTGAATTTGGATTCTTCTTAGGTTGGGAAGTCGTTGACGGAGGCCTTATCATAGGGGATCCTACCGATCCTAACCTCTCATTCGAAGTGACTGAGAGTTTAACTATCATAGCCCACTTCGTAAATGACATTGATCCACAACTGGTGATGTATGATGTAGTGCCTGAAGGTGCTGGCGATATTCTAGTTGACGGCGTTCCTATGGGACCATACCCGAATACTACACTCACTGATGGAGGAGTTCACTTCTTCCAAGCAACCGAAAACGAATGGTTCGTTTTTGACCACTGGGAGTTTAACAATGCCAACTTCAATCCCGACGTTACAGATATTGAAGGAACAGCATTTATATCTTCGACAGATACAATTGTTGCAGTTTTCATTGAGATACCCAATTGGGATATCACTGTGGATGTTATGCCTGCAGGTGCAGGTCTAGTCTACATTGATGGAACCGAGATTCCTTCATACTCTTGGTCAGCTACAGTAGCAGGTGAAGTTGATATGAATTTCTTGACTATTCCAGTTGACCAATGGCATGTCTTTAGTCACTGGCAAGTAAATAATCATTCCGTTGCTCCGGATGAGCTTACTGCAGACATGATTATTAACCTTACGGACAATGACGAGATAATAGCTGTCTATACTGTAATTCCAAATTTCGAAATAACTGTTGTTGTTGATCCACCATATTCAGGCGTTGTAACAATTGGTCAAAACATTTTAGTTGATAACACATGGACAGGTGTTTTGCAAGGTGAGACGCCAATTGAGTTCTTGGCTACTCCTGTTGAGTTCTGGAATTTGGATGAATGGTCTGCGACTTCACATACCTCATCTCCAAACCAAACTGATCGACTGGTTTACTACTCGTTCAATGCATCGGATACGGTAATTGCGCATTTCGAACCTGTTGACTTTACGGTTTACATCCCGAATTCGTTTACACCGAATGATGACGGTAAAAATGACTACTTCTTTGTTTCAGGAGAAGCATGGGATATTGCAGATTTCACATTGAAAATATTCAACCGCTGGGGTGACATGGTCTTCCAAACTGATGATCCTACTCTACCTTGGGATGGATCGTACAATGGGGGAACACATTACATCCAAGATCAGCAATTTGTCTATACGATGACTGTGAAATCGGCTCATGACTTAGAAGAACACGAATACTCTGGACACATTACTGTCTTTAGATAGTCGCATACCTACCTTAACAACTGGTAGGCTATAAAATATTACCACTTGAATTGGGCGATCGGAAACGGTCGCCCTTTTTTGTGTCTGATCTTTATAAACAATGGTATTTGCTAAATACGCTAATGATCAATCCTGACTTCCACGCTATCGTGAGCAAGTAAGATTAGTTCTATCTTAATGGCATAGCGAACTTTGATAGTAAAAAAATAGATAGGGGTTATTCAGAAATGGATGACCTCTTTTTGTTTGTAGATATTTTTATCTTGCCTTTTGTCTCTATTCTAGAGACTAGGAATTCTTGCTTACCTTCGGATTAACTGCCACTGACTAATATTGAAGTACTATGAAAAATATTCTCATACTTTTTTTAGCGTGGTTGTGTATCAGTTATGCATTCGAAACAGATGCTCAAATGTGTGATGTCATGTATGACGGCAACGATGAATATTGTGTTGATCCAGGATCAAATAGTGAAAATAGAAAAACCTGTTCGTAACAAGTAACCCAAACAGGAGTTGCAATGTGCATAATGACTGGACGACGCACACCTAGATACTGGGAGCAATGGGAGTCAAATATCGGAATTGTAGAAGATTGGTATACTCCATTCACTGTAGAGGCAGGAAACACTATGGAAGTTGGAGTAGCGGAATTGTATTTCCATCAATTGGAAAGTGATATCTATGGAGACATGGTCTACTTGCCACCTTCAACAGGAACTTTTGTCTTTACTGGTCAGCCTTCAGGTGATCCCAATATTATTGATTGGCAAATAACTGAGACGTCATTGAACCTTGCTTCATTTCCTTTAGGAATAGCCAGCAGTGGAATGAATTTGGTTGACCCTCAGTATAGCGTGAGATTATTTGGTACTTTGGATCTCATAACTGGAGAATTAATTGGGTTCTGGGCGAAGAGGATCGAAAACGACATCTACAACAATTCATGCGCTATAGGCGTTTACGCCGACTTAACTGGATTTTACAATTCCGTAACGGGTGTATTAGAATTCGATCTGAAAGGATATTGGCGGCTACCTCTTAATCCAACGGAAATGGTTTTGGGCTGCACAAGTCAAGAGGCGCTCAATTATAATCCTTTAGCCAATTGGGATAACTCGAATTGTATGTTTGGAAGCGACGTTTGTCCACTCGATTTTACTGGTGATTTTGTAGTCAATACATAAAACTTATTGTTTATTCTCTGCGCCTTCAATACTCTATGTGAATAGCAGAGTCGAATTAATAGTTTAGACTCGAATAATTCAAAACAGATATATCTCAATGGAAGAAATTATTATCTATAGAGCACTTTACTACGCCGATATTGTTGGAGTAAAACTGCTTTTAGACAACCATAGTATTTGGTACCGTGTTCAGGATGAAGACTCATCTGTTGTGATGAGTTGGTCGGCATCCATAGGTGGTATCAAAGTATACGTGCGTAGAGAAGATTTTTTAAAGTCCACTGGACTGCTTCAAGAAAATGGATTCATCAATGAGAAAGAAGACATTCAAGAAATGTATCCTGAAGGAGTCGGTGAACCCGAGGAGAGTTCTGCTTTTTTAAAATTTCTAGTCAACCATTCGAAGTGGGTTTTGGTATCGGTCATAGCAATCGTTATTCTCCTTTTTACAGTTGAATACGTCAATGCGCCTAGTGATTCTGAAGTATTGTCTTCTGGAGAATGGTGCATTGAAGCCTTTCATGCTTCCGATCGCCAACATATGGAACGTATTAAGATTGAAATGGAATCGTTGTTGGGAGTGGACCGGAAGCAACTTGAGTTCTTTATTTCACTCAGAGGCAATTGGTGTTCTGATAGAATAACATTCTCGAATGATGGAGAGTTCCTTTTCGAAATTTGGACTTTGGAAGTTAAGGGGAAATGGACGTTTGAAGACAATCTAATAACTCTGAAGGGTAACGACGGAATGGCCACCTTTTTAAATGCCTCACTTAACTTAGATTTTCAACAAGGAAAATTCATTTTGCATAACGACTCTCTTGTTATCCATGGATCTCGACAATCTCTTCTGAACTCACCTCATATTTCCGTAGAATAAACCCGAAATATTCACCTCGAAAGGTTTGTGTAAAAGTGGTCAATAGATTCATTTCCCAGCCAGAGGCTTAATATTCTGAGCAAGCTCTTTAGCAATCCAAAGCTTATAACCGATCATCACCTTGTCAAACTTAGTCAACTTGTTGAGGTCCTTTTTATAAAAGGACGGTAGGATGATCTTGTTGATCGAATGGAGGAGGTGAATGATGCTCTGTTTCATGCTGACTTCAAGCTTGTGTGGAATTACCAATGTACAAAATCCTAATTGGTTGGTGCATCTTCTTTTTCCGCCGACTTCTCATTGCAAATCGAACAATGCTGAGGCACGCAGTCTTCACCGCGAAGTTTGCCTGATTTGTCAAATTGGAAATGGCAACAGGCCAAGAAGCTCTCCTTCAGTTTTTCTCGAGCTCTTTGAATTCTAGATTTAGTCGCAGAGATAGTAAGACCAAGTTTTCTGGCTACTTCTTCTTGCTTAATCCCATCAATGTCCGATAACGTTAACGGAATTCTGTATTTCTCATCAAGGGCAGCGATCATAGGAAATATGCAACTGGACAATTCGTCTTCAAATTCCTGATTATCGGCTACTTCCTTATCATTGAACTGAGAGATTTGGCCTTGTGCCTTAAAATGATCGTTAAGCAGATTGCGTACAATACGAAATGTCCAAGGCCTAATGTTTTCTTCTTTCTTAAGCTTATCCAAATTGAGATGGATGCGCAAAAAAGCTTCCTGTAAAATGTCATCGGTGTGGTCGGCAGATTTAACTCGCTTGAATATGAATCCGCGTAGTTCATCGGCAAAATCTGTCCAGACTTGTTGAGTTGTTAATTCCATAGGTAGAGTAGAAGATCTGCCTAGCCCATCGCCGGCAGATCTTCGTGAAGTTATGCATTGTAGATCTTATCCTTTGCAAGAGCAATTGCAAGAATTGTCAGAATCGGAACAGTTGCATGTGCAAGTTCCAGTTGAGCAATCGCAATCAGCGCAAGTGCAGGTGATCTCGTCTGTTGAATTTTTCATGATGCATCGTTTTGTTTCCCTGCTGACTGACCAACAGGTAAAAAGACGCAAGATTTCGCGAAAAACTTTTTCTCCTGCTACCTCTGAATGATGATTTTCTCAGTCTGTACTAAATCTCCAGCCTTAAATTGGACGAAGTACATTCCAACATCGAGAGCCTCGATATCCAGGTATTCACCAGATGAAATCATGGACGAATTGACCAATTTGCCTTGTGCATCAATCATGTCCATTTGAACGAGTCCCAAGTGACTCGGAAATTGAACGTGGAGTGAGTTGTTTGCGGGATTTGGAAACAAGTTAACGGCGATTCCACCTTGGAGGTCGTCTACATTTGTGGCTCCCTCCAAGTTGACGTTGTCGATCCAAATGTGATTTCCATTGCCCCCAATATTTGCGAATGCAAGAGTCACGCATGATTCACCAGACAGTGCCGACAAGTCAACTGTTTCTTCTCGCCACAGCAAGGTTCCTTCTTGATCGTACCAAAACCAAACATAATTATCTACCACTGCGAGCTCTGTTCCTTCCTTTTCGTACAAGGTGATCCACTCGTCATTGTCCTCAGTTTGATAGACCACTGCCAGACCATCAATATAGTCGTCATAAACTTGGTAGCTCATGTCGAAAGTCATGACTGCGTTTTGGACATCTGTGAAGTCTTGAGCTGGCATGATTAGCAAGTCGGTCTGACCTTCTGTCCCTACCCAGTAATTCGGAAACTGCGCAACTTGATTGTCTTCACCTAGAATATTTCCTTGTTCCCAACTGCCGCCGCCTTCAGGATTGAAGATTTTCCAATTCTCAGGAGGAAAGCCGTTGTTGAAGTCTTCGGTAAGCGGGAAGCCAACTGGTTCGTCAACCACTTCTATCATATCGTCCCATGTCCAGGTGTCAGTATTGCCGTCGCCATCGTTAATGGTCAGACTTACATCATAAGTCCCAGCAGAAGCATAAGTAACCAATGGTTCCAATTCCTCAGAGGTGGCTGGATCAGCTCCTTCGAAGGTCCAAGAGAAGCTAGCCCCAGCGCAACGGATGATGCTGTTGTCTACAAAGCGAATGGTGTCGGCCTTGCATTGAAGTCCTAAGTTGAGGTAGGTCTTGCTAGCGGTGAAAGCCGCTTGGATGTCAGAATCTTCGTAGAAGTCACACTGATGGACTCCACGTGAACCCGCACTTCGAACTTTTCCTTCACAATAGTTGTTTTGGAGAAATACTGATGGAGTTTTTGCTGGCAAATTGGCATTGTACAACTCCCAGTCGGCCATAGCTCCGTTTCGGTAGTAAACCGCGAAATCTGTGCCTACGTACAAACCGTCGTCTGTTCCTCGTTGATGTGCAATCGACGTGGTAAACTGACCGTTAAGAGCCGTTCCCGTGAGATTATCCCATGATTCACCGCCATCGCTTGTCTTGAATATTTTGTTATCGCTCTGCGTTCCTAGAATCACAAAGTAGAGCACATTTGGGTCAGTTCCATGAACGTCGATGTACTTGGCCGAACCATTGTTGCCTCCCACAATTCCACTGTCTGGAGTAATGTCTATCCAGTTTTCACCACCATCAGCTGTCCGCCATATCTTCCAGCCCGATCCGCCGCTGTTATGCGTCACGTAGATTACGTTCGGATCGCGAGGAGCGACTTTTACGTTCACAATAAGGCTGCCTCCGAAATCATGCACCAATTCCCAAGTAGCGCCGCCGTTGTTGGTTGTCCACAATTCTGTTTCAACAGGGGAGTAGATTCTACTGTAACATTCCGGACTCCATTCCATGTTGCCATATTCACCCCACCAATAACTCGTATTGGGGCGCTTAGTATTGTCGTAGGTCTGTCCAGAAACTCGCTCAAATCGATTGGTGGTGTATTTGAATGCTCCGCTGTCGTAGTATCCAATAGTACTGTCACCAGGATTGACGAATCCTCTGAAGTTGTCGCCACCTAATTCAGCAAGCCAGCCTCCGCTTTCTTCAGATTCTTGTCCCCAATGGTACAAATTGCCATTGCGAATCAATGTTCCGTTGTGATACGTTCCGCCAACCATGACTGATCCGTGGCGGGCGCCAGACTGCCATCCCCAGAAATCTGTTCCGTGCATGCCATACATGCGAGGCTCGATGTTGTCTCCTTGGTTCGATGAATAGAACAGTCCGCCGTCGGATGCAACCCACATATCAACCGACTCATCTTCGTTTTGGAAGAACTTTACGTCGTGGACATCTGCATGTGTATATCTGTCGGCTGTGAATTCTCCAGCCCAAGTTACCCAGTGTCCATTCAACGACCAGTCGCCTCCTGCATTTTCACTTCTCCAAACATTGATTCCAGCTGAGTACAATAATTCAGGGTTGGTAGGGGATACATCCAATCCAAGGTCATAATAGAATTGTCCGCCTTCACCACTTCCGTCTTCACTCCAACCAAGCGTATTCGGGTTGGTTCCTGCAACAGGAACTCCACCAGGTTGGTCTCCACAACATTGGAAGGTGAAATTCTCACCACTATCCTCACTGAGGTAAATGCCATACAATCCAGATCCTCCATCTTCTTCCCCTGAGGCCAATACATAGACCCTGTCCGGAGCAGCAGCCGATACGCTGATTTCACATCTCCGCTGCTGAGCGCCTTCTACAGGCTCAGGCCAGCCGATTGCCGAGTTGGTAAATATGTCGCCACCATCTATTGATCGCATCAACATAGTTTTGTTATTTGACAAGCGCACAGTATAGATAATGTCCGGTGAAGTAGGGTGGAATTCGATTTCCATAAACTCTCCGGCAATGTCTTCATTCCAAGAAGCTCCAGCGTCTTGGGTTGATCGCAAACCGTTATTGGTGGCAGCTATCAGACATTGATTTACGCCAGGCTTGAATTTTAAATCGCGGCACCAGAGAGTTAATGATTGGAATGCTTCGTCTCCAGTCATGTTCCAAGTGCTTCCGCCGTCAGTTGTCTTGTAGATCGTGCCATTGCCTTCGCCAAAGTATACGATATTCGGATCAGAGGGGTGGATGGCGATGCTGTATACCGATGTAACCAATAAGTCGCGAGACATCAATTCCCAATGCATTCCTTTGTCAGTCGATTTCCAAATTCCTGCAGTCGCTGTTCCAGCCCAAACAATGTCAGGATTAGACGGAGATTGCTCAACAGTATATACATGGCAGGCTCCCGGTGATTGCACTTCAAAATACATGGCCACCTCTGGATCAAAATGCCAAGGTCCCATCTCTTCCCAATCAGATCCATCTCGCTCTTTTACTGAATGGTACTTGGCCAAATATTCATCCTGAGCTCGAAGGTCACGCATTGGAATTTGAGCTTCTCCCTGATCAGTAATATAAGGCATGACCATGCGCGTCCATCGCTTGTAGTACTGGGTGTCGGCATTTTTGACAAAATCATTGTGTGAGTAGTAATCGTCATAGGCCTGTCGAATCTCATCTACATTCGGATTCTCTGAATACATAAGCTGTATCCAAGTTGGATCATTGGAATTACTCTGGTACGGAGTCTGAATAACCTGTTGCGCGTGCATAATAAGGCAGGTGAAGCAGAAACAGAGAAGGGCTAATCGTGTCATTTATTGAGCAGGTTTATGTGCATCTCAAATATAAGATGAATCTATGGCTAAGGCAATCTATGATTGTTTTCAGATCGTATGTATGAGGTATCAGTATTGATTATAGTGTTATAGTATATATCAATTTGACTTATACGTCTCTTTGACCGAAATTTGTGCCAACAAACAAAACAGATACTTATGAAAGATAGCCAACCATACTTAGAACATGCGAATTTGATAGTCGCAAATCTAGAACAAGCAATTAAGTTTATTCAAATCGCCATGCCTGACTTCCTTTTAAGGGGAGAAGGAAATTGGGATACCCGTCGATGGGTGCATATTGGAACACAAGAATCTTATTTGGCCTTGGTTGAGCCTCCGGCAAATGACCAGCAGAGTAATCTGGGCAGACTTAACCATTTGGGCTTTGTAGTTCCCAATGCCACCGAACTTGCTGCTAGATTGGAAAAAGCTGGATACAAACGCGGATTCCCCCATACGGAGGACAAATTTCGAATTCGAGATTACTTTGAAGACGCAGCCGGACAAGAATATGAGTTCATCCAATACTTGAGCGAAGATCCAAATGAAAGAAATGCATACTTAGACTAACCAATAAAAACACGAAGACATGAAAACCACGATAAATATTGGGATTGATCCCACCAAGACAGACGAACTCATAGCCGCTTTGAACGGTTTACTGGCCAATTACCAGATCATCTACCAGAACCTCCGCGGTTCACATTGGAATGTGAAAGGGCGCTCCTTTTTTGAGTTGCACGTGCAGTTCGAAACGATGTATACCACGGCTGCCTTCAAAGTCGACGCTATTGCTGAGCGGATTCTAACTTTGGGAGGCAATCCAACGCACAAGTTTGTTGACTATTTGCGCGCAGCGCGGATAAAAGAAAGTCCAACAACGTGCAATGGTGAAGAAATCGTACAAAATGCGGTGATGAATTTCGCTGAGATAATCCGACTTGAAAGGGAAGTGCTGCAGATTGCCCAAAAGGCAGAAGACGAAGGAACGGCAACTTTGCTGACAGATGATATTACCGCTCTCGAGAAGCAACAATGGATGCTTCATGCGTACTTGGGGTAGGGAATTATTGGACACAAAAAAGCCCCTCTTATTTGGAGGGGCTGTCTTATTTTAGAAGTTCGGTTTGAGCAAGTACTGACTGTAGAACTTGTCGATTTCGACGACAGCTTCTTCAGCGCTATCAACTAGAACAAACAGATCTAAGTCTTTTTCGCTAATCGTTGCAAATTTTTCAAGGAGTACATTCTTGATCCAATCAATCAATCCGCCCCAAAAGTCTTTGCCAACCATGATGATTGGGAAACGTCCGATTTTATCAGTCTGAATCAACGTGAGCGACTCAAACAATTCATCCAATGTTCCAAATCCACCAGGCATCACAACGAATCCCTGAGAATATTTGATGAACATGACTTTACGAACGAAGAAGTAGTCGAAATCAATGCTGTGCTGATTGTCGACCCAAGCATTAGAGCTTTGCTCAAATGGCAAGTCGATATTCAATCCAACAGAAACTCCTTCGCCTTCTTGGGCTCCTTTGTTTCCTGCTTCCATGATTCCAGGTCCGCCGCCTGTAATGACGCCATAGCCTTTCTGGGTAAGTTCATAAGCAATTTCTTGCGCCATCTTATAATATGGGTCTTCGGGCTTGGTGCGAGCACTACCGAAGATACTTACGCAGGGTCCAATGCTCTGCAGACGGTCATATCCTTCAACAAATTCACCCATGATCTTGAAAATTGACCAGGAGTCGTTGCTCTTCTTTTCGTTCCAGCTTCGCTGGGAAAACTTATTAGTTACACGGTGATCTTTAGACATATATGCAATTAGTTTTATGGACAAGATAATCTATTTCTAGCTTGAATAGATAGAAATAGGCACGAAGGATTATTGGTCTTCGTTTTTCTTTTTATAGAACGTGTCGAATATGCGAATTGTTTCCGACTTCAAGGTCTGCGGATGGTCAAATGTCCAGAAAACGTACCTAAACGTTTGACCTCCTTCAATTATCAGGAGTTCTCGGAAATACGCAAGCGCCCCGAAATAATCAGAATTGCATTGGTAATTGGCAACCCAAACGTTGTCGGGCTTGCCTTTTAGTTGATGCATTTCAAGATTTTTGGCGCCGTTTTCTGCTAGGAATTTCTCGAGTTGATCTGGAGAGCAATCGGTACAAGCTGTCTTCAATGTGAAGCCTGAGAAATGCGGTTCGATTGAAGTACTATAGGTTGCCAAAGTCTTCGAATCGCTAGTCAGCATCTTGAAGGACTTTTTATCCATTGGCGGATGAAGGTGATTGACTTCGGCCAACTCATAATCGCCAAAAAGATCCACACAACCAGCCGCTGTGCATAAGGAAGGCTTGCCGCCCTCGGCAATTGTCATTCTTGTCTCTATGCTTGAACAAGAGCTGAGAAAGGCGATGGAAACTGCGAAACAACATTTGGCCAAAGGCCGGAAAAAGAACATAGGCATCAAGAATAGTGTGTAGCAAAAATGAACAACTTTGAGGAGTCTTAAATGAGTTGGTCCCTCAAATAATCTGCTAAGGGGCCAAAATATCTGCTTATTTATAGCAATCTAGGCAGATCTGGTAGGGTAGAAGATTGATTGTTAGTATAGCTATTAGCTTCCAAGTATGGGCTCAAATAAGAGGGTCGATTGCAGCTTCAATACTTATATTTGTGCAAATGAATAAGATGGATTTGAACCAAGAAAAGATCGATATTATTTCGTGGACTTTGAAAGAAGTGGAAGAGACGTCGTTGCGTCAAATGAAGGAGTTGATTAGCGAAATTGAATACGACCGCACAAGCGATACCAAGTTGATCGGCTACCGCATGAGCGGAGCGAAAGTATTTAAAAGTCAGTTCATTCAAGAAATACGTCAAAGTGAACGCGGAGTAGCGAATGGTGAATTCCTCACACTTGACGACCTGGAAAAACAATCTGAAAGTTGGTAATCGAATAAACCTGTATGAAGAAAATCTTACTCTTAATTACGCTGTCTGCTTCAATTGCATGCACGGCTCAAATGCCCTGTGTGGATGGAATGGCTGGACCATATCCTTGCGAAAATGTAGACTTGGTTAGTGTTACCCCACTTGGCGAAATAGGCGGTGGTGAAAACTTGAATGACATTTGGGGCTGGACTGATCCCGAAACTGGAAAGGAGTATGCCATAATTGGCCGCTCAAATGGAACTGCATTTGTCGATGTTACTGATGGCGCGAATCCAATTTACATTGGCAATCTGCCTTCTGCCATTGAAAGCAACAATCTTTGGCGTGATGTAAAAGTGTATGATCATTATGCGGTCATCGTTTCTGAGCATACCGATCATGGAATGCAAATATTCGACCTCAATCATCTGGAAGATGTAGTCGATGCTCCTGCTGAATTTGAAGCTGATGCCCATTACACTGATTTCGGAAAAGCACACAATGTTGTTGTGAATGAAGAGACCGGTTTTGCATATGGTGTTGGTACAAGTAGCTTCAATGGTGGCTTGCACATAGTTGATATAAATGACCCTCTGAACCCATTTTTGGTCGGAGGTTATGCCGAAGCAGGATACACACACGATGCCCAAGTTGTAATTTACAAAGGACCAGATACTGAGCATGTTGGCAAGGAAATCGCATTTGCATGCAATGCTGATATTGTTGCTATAATAGATTGCACAGATAAGACTGATTGCCAGTTGATCTCGTCATCGTCTTACGCAGATGTTCAATACGTGCACCAGGGATGGCTTACTGAGGATCACAGGTATATGCTTGTGGATGATGAGCTGGACGAATTGTACAACGGGCATGCCTTGCATACTCACATGTACGATATGTTGGATCTTGATGACCCGTTTTACATGGGCTACTACGATCACGGAATTTTTTCTTCAGATCACAACCAGTATATAAAAGGAGACTTTTCTTTTCAGAGCAATTATTCTTCTGGATTGAGAATTTTGGACGTTTCGGATGTCGCCAATGCCAATTTAACTCTAGCTGCTTATTTTGATATTTTTCCTGATTTTGATGAGGCCGGATTTGCTGGCTCATGGAGTAACTATCCTTATTTCGAAAGCCTCAATGTTATTTTGAGTACGTACGATGCTTTATTTGTCCTTCGCCCTAGTGATTTTATTATGGTTGGAGTAGAAGAGGAAACGGCTGCTGCGCCTATTCAAATTGGAGTTTCTCCGAATCCAGCGGGTGATTTTGCTACGCTTACGATTGCTGGTGCCAAAGGAAAGATCAGCTTGGATATCGTCGATGTTCAAGGGGGAATAGTTCGCTCAATTGATTCGATGCCTGTGCTTGGAAGCCAAATGCAGCTTGACGTGAGTGACCTTCAAACTGGAGTATATATCCTGCAAGTGCGCGGTGAAGTGAATGCTTCAGCTCGCCTGATTAAATTGTAGATTTTGATTCAATAATACAGAACAATGAAAAAATTATTATTATTAGTTGGGATTGGCCTTTCGGCAAATATCCTTTTGGCGCAGACTCCCTGTGAAGCTGGTTTTGCAGGCATATGGCCGTGCGAGAATGTCGATGTGTGGTCTTTTATGACCCTCGATGAGATTGGAGGTGGTGCCAATTCGAATGATGTATGGGGTTGGACCGATAGTGAGTCTGGTCGCGAATTTGCCTTGATTGGCAAGAATACAGGAACGGCTTTTATCGAAATTACCGATCCGCTTTACCCTGTTTATTTAGGCTCTTTGGCTACGCAAACGGATCCCAGTCTTTGGCGGGATGTTAAGGTATATAGCAATCATGCTTTTGTGGTATCGGAAGCGGGCGATCATGGCATGCAGATATTTGATCTGACTCAATTGCTCACTGTTGATTCTCCACCTGAAGTTTTTGAAAACACTGCTTTCTACGATGGTTTTGGTAATGCTCACAACATCTGTATCAATGAGGAATCTGGATTTGCATACGGAGTAGGAGCCGACAACATGAATGGCGGTTTGCACATCGTGGACATCTCTGATCCGACCGACCCAATAATTGCCGGTGGATATTCGGAAGATGGATACACACACGATGCGCAAATAGTCAATTACATGGGCCCAGACGACGACTACGCTGGTGCCGAGCTTGCTTTTGCATGCAACGAGAACAACATCGCAATTATTGATGTGAGCATTAAAGATGACTGTCAGCTTATTTCTCACATGGATTATGAGGAGCCTGGATATGTTCACCAAGGATGGCTTACTGAGGATCACAAGTATTTCTTGTCGAATGACGAACTAGACGAAAGTTTCAATTCAACGCCTACACGAACTTTTATCTTTGATGTTCAAGATATCGACAACCCATTTTTTATGGGCTTTTATGAAGCTGGAAATGATGCGATCGATCACAACCTTTACATTATTGATGACTTGGTTTATGAGAGTAACTACCGCTCTGGTTTGAGAATTCTTGATGCTGGAGATATAGAGAATGCAATCCTGACTGAGATCGCATTCTTTGATGTGCACCCAGACAATGACAATGCTGCTTTTTCAGGTTCATGGAGCAATTACGCTTGGTATCCAAGTGGAAATGTTGTTGTGTCTGATATGTATGATGGATTCTTTGTTCTGAAGCCAACTATTTTCAAAGTGAATCCAGCAGCGGCAATAATTGGCTGTGACGCGGACGAGCTTAGTTTCGAAATCTCTTCGGAAATCGACTTTCCTGGTAGCTTTGATATTACCTTGGAAGGACTAGATGGCGCTACAATTGTCGGAGGTTCATTTGACACGCCAGGAGCCACGGACGTATTGGTTTCAGGTCTATTGGGTTTGGATAATGGAATACATGCTTTTCAATTTATCATGACCTCGACTTTTGGCACATACAGAGCTAGTGCGACTATTACGAAATTAGGTGGTGAGCCTTCAGCAGCTCTATTGCTCAGTCCTGATGATGTGAGTGACGTGGAAGCTATGCCTGTGTTGTTCGATTGGGAACTTGATGCAAATACTGATACCTATCACCTGGAAGTTGCGACAGACATCATGTTTACGGACATTGTTGTGGATGAAGTTCTAGCAGTGAACAACTACAGTTGGAGTTCGATTATCGACAATGGCCTTTTCTATTGGAGAGTATCCAATACAAACGAATGCGGAGAAGGACCAATTGGCGGACCATATTCATTCCAACTCCTTTTGCCATTGAGTGTTGAGGAAAGCAAATTGCAAGCCTTTAATTTGTATCCAAATCCTTCTTCTTCGAATGTGACTTTGTCGGCAAGTGCTGCCTTAGGCGTCGTTGCTATTTGTGACTTGGAAGGTAGAATAGTGGAGTCGGTCAACACAACTGAAATCACGTTGAACATCGATTTGTCGAAGCTTTCAGCTGGGACTTACATTGTTCGCACCGACCTAGGTGAGCAGAAGCTTACGATCATTGAATAAAGAGAAATAATACGAGGCCTAATTGGTCTTGAATTAGATAGAATTGGAAAGCATTGTTTTGATCTTAGGATCGGGCAATGCTTTTCTTATTTTCGAGAATTCAACTAGCTGCTGAAAAAATAAAGCAGCACCATTGTTGAAATACATCCGAGTAGCACCAAGTTTCGTCCGTGCTTGCGAGAAGGGATGTCATATTTAGGAACTCGAACCCCGGCGCTGTTGGGCTTCTTCGTAGTTATAAATACGATGCCGGCTAAAATTGGTATGAAGCCCGAAAAAAGAGCAATGATGTACAAGAAAATCAAGGCCGTCTTGTCAATGGAGGTAGGCCTCGAAGAATTCTCTAGAGCCTCCGCGCGCTCTTGCTTAATATCTTCAGGATTGACAGTGACTCCGCGTTCTTTTAGCAATTTAACCGACAAGGCTACGTCCAGTGGAGTCCATTCGTGGCTATTAACCACTACGTCTCTTAACTCCGCATCATCGAAGCTGAAAATGAAATACTCTTTGTCGACTGCATCCAATTCTGAATTTGCCCGCTTTTCGACCAACTCATCCATTCTCAAGTGGTCTTCAGGTTTGAGCATAATAACGATGCTGTGAGATTCAGGACCAAGAATCACCTCTTGCTCTACAGCAGCTTCATTTCGCAATCGGTATTCGATTCCTTCCTCCTTCATCAATCCCATTAGAATCTCTGCAGGCTCGCTATAAGTGAACTCTTTGTATAAGGTAAAACTATCCTGGTTGTCCATCGTGTCGCTTTTGTAAAATTCGTCCCAATTCAGTCCGACTCATATTGGGGATTAACTTGCCGTCATGCGCCAAGCTCAGTTTGCCCGTCTGCTCAGAAACTACAATCACAAATGAATCGGTCATCTCCGAAATTCCCAAAGCCGCTCGGTGTCTCATCCCCATCGAACCGTCCATCTTATTGCTCTCCGAAACCGGAAGCACTCCTCGTGCTGAACTTATTCTTCCCTTCTTTATAACAACTGCTCCATCGTGAAGCGGACTGTTCTTGAAGAAAATACTTTCAATCATCGTAGTCGACAATGCTGCATCAAGAGGAGTGGAAGAGGTTATGAAATGTTCAGGATCTGAGCTGTTTGCCACTACGATTAATGCCCCAGTTTTTGTCGACGACATGCTTTCGCACGCATCCAATAGGGCGTCACAATCCCAGATGTCTTCGTCGTCTTTGTCGGCGAATAACTTCCGAATGAATCTTGACTTATTTCCCGATATAATATCTTGATTACCAATCATTAACAGGAATTGTCTCAATTCATTCTGGAAGACAATAAGTAGGGCGATAACACCCACTCCAATGAACTGTCCGAGTATCTCTTCCAACATATTCAACTGGAATGCATCGACCAATTTCCACAACAGGTAGATGGCGAGAATTCCAAAAAATATCTTGATAGCTACAGTACCACGAATCAAGTAATACACCTGATAAATGATGAAGGCTACAAGAAGTATATCGAGTAGATCAAAAAAGGAGAAGTTGATAAAACCTGTGATCATAAGCCTTGAACGGTTCTAGCAAAACTAACAATTTTGACAGCTTCCATGGCTTCTTTAACGTCATGAACACGAATAATCGATGCTCCACGTTCCAAACACATCGTATTGAGAACGGTTGTGCCATTCAAAGCTTGGTCTGGTTTGGTTCCAAGAACACGGTTGATCATTGATTTGCGTGAAACGCCACACAAAAGAGGCACATCCAACTCGTGAAGCTCTTCCAGTCCATTCAATAGCTCAAAATTCTGCTCGACATTCTTCCCAAACCCAAAACCAGGGTCAACGATTATTTGGTCCACTCCATGTTCTTTTGCCCGGTGAACCATTTGCCGAATGGCCAATAAAACCTCATGAACAACATCTGAATAGTGAGGATTTTCTTGCATGGTTGTGGGCGTTCCTTGCATATGCATCAGAACAATAGGAACATCCAAACGCGCAGCAACATCGAACATTGCTGTGTCCATGCGTCCCCCTGAAATGTCGTTGATGATTGAAATACCCCTTTCTACTGACCAAGCAGCCGTTTTCGAATGGAAGGTGTCGATCGAGAACAGTTCGCCTGGAAATTGCTTGACTAGCGCAGGAACTAGGTCGGTTAGTCGCTCTATTTCTTCATCAGCGCTT
Source organism: Gammaproteobacteria bacterium (assembly GCA_047615865.1). Taxonomy (GTDB): domain Bacteria; phylum Bacteroidota; class Bacteroidia; order Flavobacteriales_D; family Sanyastnellaceae; genus JADFAK01. The sequence goes on along the minus strand of JBLHIB010000048.1, from coordinate 225 downwards.
AAGAACTTGGCCCCCGGTCTGCTTGACTGCGGACCGATATCCACAATTTTTGCACCTTGGGCAAACATCTGTCTGGCATGCTCTATCGCCGATTGCGTAGCCATGTTAGTACCTCCATCATAGAATGAATCGGGCGTAACATTGAGGATACCCATAACTGCTGGGGTTGATAAATCGAGGATATTTCTTCCGCAATTGATCGATCTTTGCTTGTAGCTTAATTTC
>JBLHIB010000047.1:0-22930 GCA_047615865.1 Gammaproteobacteria bacterium | reverse complement strand
ACTACAAGGAAACCGTTCCGCCAGCCACTTCAATCGCTAGTTTACAAGACCAACTTCAAGTAGATTACAATGGCGCCATAGAAGCCTATTGGTTGGAGTATGGTCGTTCTTGGGTCAACAAGGACCATGCGGCTATGGTAGAATTTTTAAGTAGTGCGGAATCTGAACCCCTCAAGCGCATTTCGGAGAGAATCCGAGAATTATTGGTCCAAATGGAAGGATTGCCTGTAGCGGATTAATTTTTTGGCATAATGGTCATATGAAGCCGGTAAAGCGGTGTTCCTCTGAATTCTAGTTAAACTGAAAAGCCTCTTATCCGACTGCTACAGAACTCCCACATGTAGGAATATTATAACGTGTAACCTGCAAGCAGATCATCGAAGAGCAGCGCGACATTTGCCCGCAGGGCTTATCCAATACTTCATTTTGCTAATATCTATTAGTCAAGAATACCCGAATACCGATAAAACACAGCCCAAATGCAATGCACACTCGCTCGACTTTCATTAAATTTCGGGCTGGTCGGGGTACTTGGAACTCGATTGTATTAATTTATGTATGAGGAGAATTATTAAACCACAGGCTCTAGTGCTCTTTGCGATCGCTCTAGTCCTAGTCATAGCCAACTTGGCGTTTGTTGATCAAAAAGAAGCGTCGACCTTCCATTCTTGGGAAGAATTGATGCAAATCCGCGGTGGATCTTCTATCGATTTACCTCAAGGAACCAATAGCTTGTTCACTGGATCAGGCAGATGTGCAGGATGCCATGGTCATGATCCTAATCTCAATGCAGGATACACGGCTGAAGGAGTAGATGTGAACTTGGTCGATGACTGGCGTGCTACGATGATGGCCAACGCTGCTAAAGATCCTTTTTGGAGGGCGAAAGTGAGCCATGAAGTAGCTGTCAATCCTCAGCATCAGGATATACTAGAGGATAAATGTACTTCGTGTCATGCTTCTCAAGGTCATTTTGCAGCGCACTTTGATGGAGATGAATTCTACAGTATTGCTGAAATGACACTCGATTCATTGGCACTTGATGGTGTTTCATGCAGTTCTTGCCACCAACAAAGAGAAGAGGGGATAGGACAGTCATTTAGCGGTGAATTGGTTTTTGACAACGATACGATCTACGGACCTTATGGCAATGATCCTGATGAAGATCCAATTTTTGAGCAACCTATGCAGTCTTTTGTGGGGTACACGCCAGTCTATGGTGGTCACATAGGTGAAAGCGAATTGTGTGCTGGTTGCCACACATTAGTCACCAATACAGTTGACCTGGAAGGAGAGCCAACAGGAGGAACTTTTACAGAGCAAGCGACTTATCATGAGTGGGTCAACAGCGTTTATAACAACGAACAAAACGATGGAGAATGTCAATCCTGTCACTTGCCTCAGTTGGATGAACCAATTGTGATTTCAGCGAATTATGCATTCCTTCCGGGACGTGAGCCTTATGGCCAGCATTTTCTTACTGGAGCGAATTCGTTCATGTTGGAAGTTTTAAAAGAGAATATTCCCGAACTAGGAATTTGGGCTACAGAAGAGCAATTTGATGTGGCAATCGAACGGACTATCAGCCAATTGCAAAATCAGTCAGTTACCATTGAATTGAGCGAATTGGGTGTCGATATCGATAGCGCTTATTATGAATTGAAGCTTACCAATTTGGCGGGACACAAGTTTCCTTCTGGATACCCATCGCGCAGAGCATATATAGAGTTCTTGGCCTTGGAAGAAGATGGAGATACCTTGTTCAGTTCAGGTGTGCTGCAATCCAACTACGAAGTAAACGGACAGAATGGTACTTATGAGCCCCATTATGACCTGATTACGGATGAAGAGCAAGTGCAGATTTATGAAATGGTCATGGCCGATGTAAATGGAGACGTGACCACTGTCCTTGAGCGTGCTGATGTTCCAATCAAGGACAATAGACTCGTTCCACTCGGATTTAGTTCCGATCATTACAACTACGATACGACCTTAGTGGCCGGCCTGGCACTCAATGATCCTAATTTCAATTTCGAAGGAGCTGAAGGCTCCGGTACAGATAGAATCGAATATCATTTTCCGCTTGAAGACTATGCTGGAACGATATCAATCAAGGCGCGTTTGTGGTACCAGACCGCGCCTCCTAAATGGAACGATGAAATGTTTGCCTATTCAACCCCCGAAATCGAGGCGTTTGAAGAAATGTATTGGGAAGTAGGTCCTGCGCCAGTTATGGTAGATGAGGAAGTGACTACCATGGTGATCGTTCATGCGGATGAAGTTGTTTTGGATTCCAATCCTTCGATTTACCCAAATCCAACTTCTGACTCTGTCAATATTGACGCAAGAGGAGACATGATTGAACTTATTCAAGTGTACAATGCATCTGGGCTATTGGTTCAAGAATCGCGTCCAAATTCAGTTGGGACTAGACTGAAACTCAATGTTGGTCAGGGAATTTACTTTTTGCGAATCAAAACCACGAACGGAGTTCACCTTACGGAAGTCGTGAAATTGTAACAGGGATTGGTTTCTCTTTGACCAAGGCCAAGATTTTTCCCTAGTTTAACGTATCTATTGTTAAGGCTTGCTTTTATGTGACTAATGTTTCACAAAATGAGCTTATCCTTTGACTATATTTAGATGGCATCTACTGAAGCGATCTCAGCCTATGGAAACAGCTCTAAATGTTCAACGATATAAATTTGAGAGATGCGTTAATTCGCGAACGAGAGCTCGCCCAAGAAAAGGGTGCACTAAATTTCGTACACGATGTTTTCGACGTGCTCAATGAAGAAGTATACGTTGAACACAACATTCGAACGCGATTGGCAAACCCCCAAAGTTCCAATGTAATTCCTCAAATGAAGATTATGGCCCTCGATGAAGAGCGTCTTTTTTCGATTGACGAAATCCGTAAAACCTGCATTAAATGCCGATTGCGATTTCTGGATTCTGAGCATTTTAAAGGAGACTTTCTTCATGAAGCTGTTGCAAAAATCAAGCAGTTAGAACGGACACATAGCTGCGTTTTCCAGAATTTTAAAATTGTTGCTTCCTCCGAAATGTTCAAGCTAGAAGATTGTGATAAAGATCCTCTGCTTTTTGTTCAGCTGGACAATGGCATCTATTACCTTATTCATCAATGGGGAAGGGATATGTCGTGGTTCCGAAAACTACTTGTATTTCCGATTCGAAATTTGTTTTCACTCATAGCGTCCATTTTCTTTGTTTCCGCTCTGCTTAGCTTTCTTGCGCCCACTTCTTTCATCGAAGGAACGATTATAGGGGACAACGGATTTGCCCGAATGGCCTTTTGGATTTGGGCCTTTGTAAGCATGGTTGCGGGCGCAGTTTATATTGGTTTGGCCTTTCTTAAAAATGTGGCTCCAGTCAGTGTAATAGACCCTTTTTCGGATCAAATCATTAGAAGATTCAATCAATGTGAAGGCTCTGGTTGCTTACTAAAATCGAAGAGTCCATCTTTGCTTATTCTTGCGAGATACTTTGATCCATGAATATAGCCCTGCAAATTGCCTTCTATGTCCTCGTAGCGTACGCGGCTATTTGCATTGTCTACTACTTCGCTCAGGAGAAGTTCATTTTCATTCCTTTCAAATATGGAAAGAGCTTCAAGTATAAATTGGCTACCGAATTTGAGGAGCTATTTATTCCCACCCCTTTTAAAGGAAACATCAACGCCGTTCTTTTTCAAAAGCCCAATCCTCAAGGTGTGATTCTATACCTGCATGGCAATACCGGTAGCCTAAATCGCTGGGCTCTTATGGCGGAGGAACTTACCCATTTCAATTACAATGTTATGGCCATTGACTTCCGTGGCTTCGGCAAGAGCAAAGGCCCCCGAAAAGAAGAGTACATGCATGCCGATGTTCAAGCATGTTGGGATTATCTGGGAGATCTATTTCCAGATAAGCCTAAGTTGATTTATGGACGTTCGCTAGGTACTGGAATGGCTGTTAAATTAGCTAGCGCAAATGCTCCAAGTGGTTTGGTCCTGGAAACTCCTTTTTACAGCCTTTTGGACGTTGCCCAATTCTATTTTCCTTTCTTGCCTATTAAACTCCTTCTTAGGTATGAATTCAGGTCAGACAAATATATTTCTCAAGTGATTTGCCCAACACTCATATTGCATGGGACCAAAGACCTAATCGTACCTTATCATTCGGCGCTCAAACTATTCCAAGCGGCGGGGACAAATGATCGCATTCAAATGGTAACAATAGTAGGAGGGAAGCACAACAACCTCAATGCTTATCCGCTCTTTCATGAGAAACTCGCTCAGTTCTTAGAGCAATAAAAAAAGCCGTTCCAACTTTGGTTGAAACGGCTTCAATATATCTTAAGAATATTCTAGTCGCAACTCGAACCGTATGAAGGCAAGAACAGCAACAAGTCTTGTGAATTAACTACCGCATCTTGGTTCATGTCATATGGCATGCAGTCTCCAGTGCAACCAAATGCCCCAAGAAACGCAAGAAGGTCAGAGATATCAATTTCTAGATCTTCGTTAAAGTCTCCAGCACAACCAAGCGAGATCTCATCTCCTTCGACTAGTCCGTTGCAGTTGTTGTCGATATCACTAAAGGTCCCCGGAGCTCCAGGATACTTGTTTACATTTCCATCATCACAATCTGTATTGTCAGCCACAAATCCCGATGGTTGTATACAAGCTGCAAATGCGATCAAGTCATTTCCGTAAGTGTCGCCGTCCATATCAGCATACCATGTAGGCATATCAATTGCATCGTCTGTCGTTCCATCACAGTTGTTATCAATACCATCGCACACTTCGTCTGCATCTGGATTAATATTTGTGTCGGTGTCTTCGCAATCCAAATCGTTGTCGACATATCCTGCAGGCTGCGAACAATCTAGAACTGAATTATTCGAATCTCCGTAACCATCAGCATCAGCATCCGCATACCAAGTTGACGATGCCAATACCGTGATATATCCTATTTTAGTTTCAGAGTCAACTTGCAATGCGTCATTTGTTACCGTAACAGTCACATCGTACACGCCAGGAACATTGTAAATAATGCCCATTGGATTTTGGTCAACTGATGATGATGGTGTTCCACCACTAAAGCTCCAAGACCAATCTGTATTGGTTCCTGTGCTCATATCAGCAAAGTCAATTGTACTTCCTTGACACACAGTTGTTGAACTTGCCGAAAAGTTGGCAAAATCATCTCCTGCAATCGGCATACATCCGCCGATAGTAGTTACAACATTGTGGTAGTCTTCGTTCACAACATCATGAATCAAACTCACGCAAACATCCGTGTCTGTGACGCTGAAGTAATAAACTCGAACAAAAGGAATAGGGCTCAAGTTCTTCGGACAACTTTGGTCGGTCAATGAAACACCCAAAATACGTGATCCACCCAATGTTGAAGCAGGGTCTACATCGAAGTCCAAAGGATCCATTAAGTTCTCTACCGACTGAACAGTAATTCCACTTACCTCCAAATCATAACCTATAATTCGATTGTCTGGATTCAATACGTGAATATCAACATATCCTAAACCTGTGTTTACTTCACCAATACTAAAGGTAGTATTGTGAGCTGGGTTTAATATTTGATCGTCCCATACACAATGATCATGAACTCCTTGCTCATCAACGTGATCAGGACCGTAGAATACACATCCTGCTGCCACTGCCGCATCCGTAACATTGATGTCGCCATCATTGTTCAAATCAGTACAAGGAGTGACGAATGAATCGTTTCCTAATATGTCATTGATGTATTGAGAAATGTCTTGGGCATCAAGCTCTCCAGAGTTATTCAAGTCTCCTTTAGCTACAATTCCAGGACAGTTACCAACGCAGTCAGGAACAGCACCTCCGAAAGGAACACCGTTACAATCGAAAATGATTCCGCAGTCTTCAGTCTTTACAAAGTTGATCAAGTTGCCGTCTATGTCGCGCTCAAATGAAACACATACCGCGGCCCAGTTGTTATCGTAAGACAACTCATACGAACCATTCGCATCTGGCGACTGATCCCAGTTGGTGCGGATTACTAAAGTATAATCACCACCTTCTACATCTGTAACATCAATCCACTGACATGAAAGGCCAGAGCTATAGATGTCACCACAACCTGCTGTGATACCCATGTTTCCACAATTGTACTTTGCAGTACCTCCATCTGAACACTCAAGGTCCAATACGCAGAATCCGTTTTTAAACCCAATCTGTGGCATTGGGTTTCCCAATCCATCGTACAATACATACTCAGCGTAACCAGCATAATGCCAGTGATTGTGACATGCATCCCACTCGAATTGATCTGGCTGGTTTGCCGGAGCTCCAATGAAATAGTCTTCTGTTCCTATGTTCTTAATATGTGTAGTAAATCGAATAATTTCTCGATCTCCAAATCCTTGCATACATCCTTCGTTCACATAACATGCGTCACTGTTGGCCAACGTTTGTTGGAACATCGAATCAAAGAACACATCTCCTAGCATCTCAAGGTCAGGACCAATAGTCGGACACTGAACATCTCCATCGAAAAAACAAGGTGCTTCTTCTACAGCAATTGGTAAATAGTTACAAGCCAATGGATCCATACATCCAGCAACTCCGCCTAAAAACTCAATGAGGAAGTCCAATGGACCAGTACCACAAGCTGAATTTTGATCTCCAACACGTATATAGTAAGTAACGCCTTGTTCTAACAATGTCGTAATCTCAGCCTGAACACCGCAAAGATCATCGTTCCAAGTCAAGGTTGCTTCGTTCGTATCATCGAAGAAGTCCATGTTGCAATAATCATACATCCATAGCTCAGTATCGCATGTCGCTAAATCACAAGTGGTAATCTTAAACTGACCAGAAGTGTCTGGAACGAATACATACCACGCATTTGGATAAGGAGCAGTTTGCAAGCCCATTGCCGCATCAATAGGGTTGTTGCAGTCAAATCCTGGAGGACAATTAACATTGATAGTTTGCGACTCTCCAAATTCGCCGCCTGTTGCTATACTGTTGCCATTCAATAAAAGTTCAAATGATCCTTGTCCGTATCCACAGCAGATGCCATCTCCGTATGAATCGAAAAGAGTAAACTGATGGCAATTGTCACCAATACAAACGGTTTCTCCGTTCACATCTCCACTGGCCAATTGAACTCCAAATTCATCAGTCAAAGTCCAAGAAGTCTCTTGCGGGTAGTTGTCAGCAACAATGATAATCTCCAATTGATCTCCAACAATGATCGTTAAGTCATATGACACGACCGAATTGTCAAGACCAGAACTAGCAGTCAATGTAGCTGTGTATGTTCCGTCGGTCATGTATTGAATCGAAGGATTCTGATCAGTAGACATAGCCGGCGTTCCACCTGGGAAATCCCAACTCCATGAATCTGGATTGCCAATGGTAAGATCCGTAAACTGTACAGTTGTTCCTTGGCAAAAAGAAGGTGCCGAAAATGAAAAATCTGCAGACACAGGTGGGTACTGACAAGAACCGTCATCTGCTCCTGCGCATAAATCATAATTCAATGCTGCGGGATCCGTGCAACCTAGGTCAGCGCCAAATGGGAGAGTGAAATAGTGAGTTGCGCTGCTGCCAAAAGCAGCATTCACCATCTGAACCAATACATTACCCAGATCATCAGTGATCGAATAATTTCCAGTAATCGCGCAGGCACCACCGCCATCCAAGCCATCTCCGTATGTGTCGCCTACTGTATAAATGTAACATCCGTCAGGTAGGTCCACAATCAACGAGTCATAGACTGTCTGATTGCCGTACGTTCCACTAGCAATATTAACCAGTTCAATATCACCCGGACCAGCTAAAGTCCATGAGGACTCTCCTCCCCAACAATCAGTGGAAAAGGAAACGTTTATACTCGTCTGCGAAAAAGCAGGATTGAGTGCGCAGATACCCAAAACGAGGCAGGCAACTGCGAGTGCACGAAGTTTATTCATGAATTTGGAATTTGGTTAACGATAATAACAGGTTTAATACAAACCTTGTCAAGGTACAAAAATCTGCTCTGAATCTACAGATTGAAGCATTCTCCTCGTAGAAATATCATCATTTAACCGCCGCTTTATACGCATTCGCTTTGTGCTTAATATTCTTTCGAATGTCCGTCCAGAACAAATTGTAATCAGCTTTGTGCCAGTTTTTTGTCGTGATAAACCACTTCAATACAGGGACATCTGGCTTTTTAATCCAAAGCAATCCATCTTGTGGCTTGGCAGCAATTGTCTGTGAGTATTTCAACTTGAATTTTGAAGTCAATATACCACCGTGATCTTCTTTTCTTGAATAATGGACACTGTCGAGGTTGAAACTTATCGGGTTTGTAATCACGTTCGCTCTATAATGCTCTTCATAGAACCATGGATGCTTGCCTTTTGAAAAAGTCATCCAACTCATAAAGCAATGCAGATCTCCTTCCTCTAAGCAAGGGGGTATATTTTGAAAGTCGTCAATTTTTATCGGCATACCAACCAAGTATGCTGCCACAAACTGCTGTCTTAAGTTTTCATCATCATCAATAAACTCCTTGATCAACTGGATCCCCATGGTCGTCCCCTGTGAATGAGATGCAATGAAAAATGGTCTCCCATGGTTGTAGTACTTCAAATAATACTGAAATGAATCTTTTATGTCTTCATAAGCAACCTCCAAGGCTTTAACCCCTCCTTCCTCCAAATGAAAATAACTCTTGATATGCGCTTGTCTATATCTTGGAGCGTAAATTTTGCAACTTTCATTGAAGACACTGGATTGATGTAGAATAGGCCCCTTATCAGTCCAAGAATTCACTTCCTTCTCTCCCATCGGAGCGTTCCATCGCTCATCTTTAGCCCAAAAAGTGGTCGGATGAATAAAAAACACATCGAAGTCTGCTGAATCCTGACCGTCCATGAAACTTCCATTTGGCACACTATCGGCAAAATCAATCTCCCATGGCAAAGCGGCCCAAGTGTCCGCATCCGAGTAGTTAGGGCGCAATGGAATCTCTTCAACTCGGAAAGAATAGGGGACGTAGTGCCAGTTTTGATGACAACCAGCAAAGAAAATTCCAATGGATATCCAGAATAACCACTTCATAGCAGTGAATTGCGATAATTTTGAAAGTGCAATAATCCGAAATACATTTCTATTCTTTGTCAATAGTTTAGCACAAGGCAAATGATTAGGAGTATGAGGATAGATAGACCTTCAGTCTTGGCTATTGAAACGAATTCATTTCTTTTGCACGCGGTTGAAGAATTGTATGCCAAATGCATCATTCCCTTCTCGCCCAAATGAAGTAATTTTGCGATTGACCCAACATGGTCGTTTATTTGTGCGTTTTATTACGACAGAGACAACGTTTTAACCATTTTTGGAGACTATAAGATAAGCCGACTTGGCGAATAAGCTAGCTGTATGAATAAAGTAGGATGCATATTGAAGATGTTAAGGGGAGAGAAAGTTCAAGAGGGGAGAGTGAAATCTTTATTGCTATTTCTCTTTTTTGTCAATATTTCCATTTTGACTAGTGCGCAAATAGCAGGGATTGAAGTTGTGCCTGTTATAGTCCATACAGGAGAGTATGGCGATGGTGTGGACCTCAATGGGTATGTGACTTGGCACATTTATGTTATTGTAGAAGAAGAAGACGATCACCTTTCAGCAATTTATGGGACAGATTACAATGTTACTCCTGGCTTGCAAGATGATGAAGACATTTTCTGGGAGTTCGATTGCAATTTATTTCAACATGAGTTTGCCGGTCCTAGTTCTCTTGATAACAATTGTGCTTTCTGGCCAAGTCTCCCTTCAATGGAATTTGATTCGTTTTTCACCATTGAGGCCTTGTCTTCTTGCGATCCAGATCTTGTAAATTATATAATAGCATTGCCATTAATAGATGCCATCAATACCTTTGAAGGGACACCTGGTGGGGCTCCGAATGGTGATTACTTCGATGGTGGAACCTTTTTCGTCGATGACGGAGCTTATTACACTTTGAACGATGGTGTAAATGGAATTGCAGGTCCTGATCTTAAAATTTTAATTGCGCAATTAACAACTTGTGGAGGGTTTGAATTAGATTTTGGCGTTCAGATTTTCGAAGGTGGGATTGGGGACAATCCCGATAATGAGATTTTTCATATTGAAGCCGAAAATCCATGCACGGCAAATCCGATAGACACTTCGCAGGATGTTATTATTCCTCTGAATTGTTTTGGTGAAACAGCAACCATCGAGTTTGGTGAAGGTGGAAACGGAGAGATCAACTATGAAGTTTGGGATCAATCAGACTCAACATTGTTGTGGGATCAATTGGGCGGCGATCAACTCGCTGGATTCGAAGATGGATGCTATTTTATTTCGATGATGGACACAATTGGATGTACCGATACGTCAGAAGTCTTCTGTTTTATTGAGCCTCCATTGTTGGAGTTAGCTTCTGCATTGACAGCAGATATACTCTGCTTCGATGATGCAACCGGAATAATCTCTAACCTAGCCACAGGTGGAACGGATCCATTAACTTTCTTTCTGAACGATGACATCTTATCTGCCGAGGTGAACAATTCAACCTATGAAAATCTAGGTTGTGGAGATTATGAAATTAAAGTTATCGACGAATTTGGTTGCACAGACTCAACTGTGATTAGTGTTTCCTGTCCAACAATTCTATCCGTTGCAAGCTCATTCATCAATAGCTCATGTTTCGACTTGGATAATGGATCTATAACAGCAACCTTAAGTGGTGGCACTGGTTCCTCAACTGTCACTTGGAGTTCATCAGTTGATTTGGCTTTCAATAATGATTTTTCAGGAAATACTCCTTTGGTCTTTTCAATTTCTGACCTGGAGCCAGCAATATATACGGCATCAATTGTGGATGCCAACAATTGTACATTGGATGTGGAATTTGAAATTACCGAGCCCGACCCAATGACAACTATTGTCACTCCTACTGATGCTTCATGCAACAGCCTAAGTGATGGAAGTATTGAAGTTGTCGCGTCTGGAGGTACTCCTGATTTTAACTATTCGGTGTCTGAATTGGGCGGAGGAACAGTTGATTTCGATGGCTTACCAGTCGGTGATTACGTCGTTGTTTCTGTCGACGACTCAGGATGTCAAATTATAGATACCATCTCTATCGGACAACCTGCCGCAATCGTATTTGATAGTCTGATTGTCCAAGATGTTTCGTGTTTCGGATTGTGTGATGGCTTCATCACTTTCGCGGGGCTCGGCGGTGGAGAAGGAAATATCGTTCTTACTTCAATTCCGGCGCTTGATCCGAATGTTGATAACAACGGTTTCATAGAGGCCTGCCAGCAGAGTTACACAATTTTAGCTTTGGATGAGAGTAACAATTGTACCTATTCCTTAGGGTCACACACAATTATTGAGCCAGCTGAATTGATTATGACGGTCGACGCTCAAGATATTACTTGCTTTGGAGCCAACAACGGTTCGCTTTCAGTTGAATGTGCTGGAGGAACTGGAGACATTGATTTAATGATCAATGATTCGCTCCTGCTTTGCGGTGCACTGCTTGATTCTCTCGCTCCGGGGATTTACGAGGTAATGCTCATTGATGAATCTCAGTGCTTTACGTCAAACCTTTTCGAATTGACCGAGCCTGAAGATCTAATCTTACAGATTACTGATACGATCCATTTACTCTGCGGTGGTGATGATAACGGCGGCGTCCTATTTGATATTTCTGGAGGAACAGCATCAACAGACGGAGATCCATATACATTTCTACTGAATGGGATCAACCAAACTTTAGTGGATCTCATTCAATTGGAAGCCGGTCAGTACCAGTTATGCGCTCAAGATGCCAATCTATGCTTGGCCTGTGATTCTTTTGCTGTATTGCAGCCTGAACCAATTAATTTCCTCTTCAATATTACCAATACATCATGCACAGGCATGGATGATGGAGGTCTGAACGTATTTGCAGGAGGAGGAACCGGACCAATCACTATTTCGTTTGAACCAGCAAACCTCGATATCAATAATTTGAGTGAAGGGGAATATGTAGTTTACGCTGTTGATTCAGCTGGTTGCATGGCGCAGGATACAGCGCTGGTTGAGGCAAATATTCTAACCGATTTGTCTATCCTACTATTTGAAACTCCACTTACCTGCTGGAATACTGGCGATGGATCAGCCACAGTGGTTGTGCTTGGCGGAATGGCGCCTTATGAAATCCAATGGGGAGATCCTGATTTGCAAACGACGACTACCGCTGTTGGCTTGTCAGAAGGATCCTATCAAATTCTTGTTACAGATGGTCAGGGCTGTGAAGCTGATTCGTTGGCGCAAATTGTTCCTAACGAAGGTTGCTTTTTCATAGCTACGGCCATCACTCCGAATGGGGACGGTGCAAATGATGAATGGATCATTGGGGGATTGGAATATTTCCCGACTGCGACCGTGCAAGTTTACAATAGATGGGGACAAATATTATTTGAGTCTAGAGGTACCTATGTACCTTGGGATGCCACCTACAATGGAAGGAAAGTGTCTTTGGGTGATTATTACTTCCTGATCAAATATGATGACAATGCGGAGCCTATTACAGGAACCGTAACAATCAAATACTGATGAATACATCTGCTTATCGGAATGTATTAATAGACATCAAAGAAGTATAAAAAGTGTGTGGAGACTGGATTTTAGTCTTCGATAAATGAAAAGATTTGAATTTGATTAAATTTGACAGATCTCAAATTTCTTAGAGCATGATAAAATGGCTTGCATCTTTACTATTGGTCGTTAACGGCTTGTTTTTTGCCAATGCGCAAATAACTGGCTATGAACTCGTCCCTGCTGTAGTTCACACTGGGGCATACGCCGACGGTGTGGACTTAACTGGTTTCATTACTTGGCACCTCTTCGTGACAGTGACGAACCCAACGGATCACGTTTCCGCTATCTACGGAACAGATTACAATCTTACTCCGGGTGTGCCGGACGATGAAGATATTGAATGGGTATTTGATTGTGAGCTATTTCAGCATGAGTTTGCCGGGCCAAGTGCTCTTGACAACAATTGCGGTTTTTGGGGAGACGCATTTCTTCCCTCTATGGAATATGACTCGTTTTTTACTTTCGATGCATTGTCATCTTGTGATCCTGATCTTGTAAATTATATAATAGCATTGCCAGTAGCAGATGCCATCAATAATTTTGAAGGCACGCCTGGAGGGGCTCCGAATGGTGATTACTTCGACGGTGGAACTTTCTTTGTCGATGACGGCGCCATTTTTACTTTGAATGATAACATCAATGGAATTGCTGGTCCAGATTTAAAAGTACTTATTGCTCAGCTCACAACGTGCGGAGGATTTACGCTGGAATTTGGTGTTCAGGTATTTATTGACGGTGACGGGAATACCCCCGACAATGAAATTCTCTTTATCGATGCTCAAAACCCATGTGAAGCAAATCCAATTGACACGTTGATAAATATCGTAACACCTCTGAACTGTTTCGGGGAAACCGCAACGATTGAATTTGCTGGTGGCGGAAATGGTGATGTTACTTACGAAGTTTGGGATCAGTCTGATACAACGTCTCTTTATACGCAGATCGGAGATCCGATTCTGGATGGATTTGGTGACGGTTGTTACTTTGTTACTATGATGGACTCCATCGGTTGTCCTGATACTTCTGGCGTGTTCTGTTTCATTGAACCGACGCTTTTGGAAATGACTACTGATTTAACTTCGGATGTTCTTTGCTTCGGAGACCTTACAGGAGAAATCTGTGTAGATGTAATCGGTGGAACACCAGATTACACCATATCAACATGTGATGGTCAAGTGATCGCCAATGGATCATGCGTGGATGGTCTTAGTTGTGGCTTGTGTATCATTGAAGTCGAAGATTTAAACGGCTGCGCGGTCAGTGAAGATATTCAAGTGAATTGTCCTGATGAATTGCTAGTCGATATTGACAAAACTAATGTTAGCTGCAATGGCGCCTGTGATGGAACCATTGTAGGATCTATTGATGGTGGAACAGGAACTTTTGACGTGACGGTTTTGCTCGATGGAGATCCATTCACTGAATTTCTCAACAGTGAAGGGCCGTTTGACCTTGAATTACTTGATCTGTGTCCCGGGACTTATGATGTGTCTGCTCTAGACGACGAGGGATGCCTTTTGAGTGATTCCTACATTGTCACCGAGCCAGAGGTGCTTGAAATTGTAATTGCTCTTGGGAATGTTAGTTGCGCGGGTTTATGCGATGGTGAAGTGAATATTATCATTGACGGCGGTACAGGGCCTTTTAATACGGAAATACTAGATGCTGATGGCATTGTTGTTGGAGTCGCTGACCTCTGCGGAGGGACATACGCTGTCACCGTGACGGATGAGAACCTTTGTGCAATTTCAGATTCTTTTGAAATCCTTGAGCCAGAGGGCATTTCATACGAGATCTTTACTCAAGGGGCCAATTGTTTTGGTTTCTGCGACGGTGTAGTTTTTGTCCAGAACCTTACTGGTGGTGATGGAGTTTTTGACCTGACCTTAGACGGAAATCCGTTAGATTTAAATATTGCACCCGATAGTGTTGGTTGGATAACAGTATGCGCTGGAATGCACAATGTAGAGATTTCATACAATTCAGGGGCATGCGTAGAAACTATAGCTGATATTGAAATTCTCGAGCCAGAGGAGCTGCAGATGAATATTCTATCCACTAATATTACTTGTTCGGGAGATAACGATGGAACCATTGATATCCAATGTATCGGTGGATTTGGTGATGTATGGATAATCTCCCCAGACACTCTTTTGTGTCCTAACTTTATTGATTCCTTGGGTATTGGTGACTATCAGTTAACGATTGAAGACTCTTTGGGTTGCCAATCGACTCAGCTGGTTTCAATTATCGAACCAACAATGTTTTTCGGCGGTGTTGATTCCCTGTCAAATGTAGTTTGCCAAGGTGATTGCGATGGCTACATGTCATTCGCAGTGCAAGGAGGCGTTCCAGACTATACTATTGTTCTGAACAGCGACTTGATCACAGGCTCTCAAAATGAGCTATGCGCAGGAGAATATACCCTATCGATCATGGACCAGAATGGTTGTTTGATCGAAGAAGAATTTGAAATCACGGAACCCAATGCGCTCGACTTGATCATTGCTCCCAACAATGCCACTTGCACCGGAATGAACAATGGTGTTGCAGCTGTGGTAGATATAGGAGGTACCGGACCAGTAGAGATTTCCTTTATTCCCGAAGATTTGGATTTATCAGAACTGTTCGCAGGAGTTTACCCTGTCTATGCTATTGATTCAGTCGGTTGTGAAGTTCAGGATACTATTTTTATTGGTCTAGATGTCGTCACCGATATGGAGCTGTTTTTATTCTCCTCACCTGAAACGTGTTGGAATGAAGACGATGGTACAGCGACACTTGCAGTTCTAGGGGGTTTTCAGCCTTTGAGCTACTATTGGGATGATCCACTTGAACAAAATACCTCCACTGCGATTGGTTTGCCTGCAGATGAATGGTACACAGTTGTTATTGTCGATTCTTTAGGGTGTACTTTAGATACAGCCGTATTCATTGATCACAATGCAGGTTGTTTTTTCATTTCAACAGCTGTTACGCCTAATGGAGATGGTTACAACGATACCTGGACACTAGGAGGGTTTGAATACTTTAACGACGTCGTTGTGCAAGTGTACAATCGCTGGGGACAGGTGCTTTACGAGTCACGAGGATATTCTGTGCCTTGGGACGGTCGCCACAACGGGAAGAAACTGCCAGTAGCAGATTACTATTATATTATTACCTATAGCAACAACGAGCTACCACTTACGGGTACTGTAACGCTTAAATATTAGGCTTGATGAAAAAATATTTTGGAAGAATTGTAGGGATGATTTTGCTTGTTGTGCTTGGCGCTTCGATGGCACAAGCTCAGCAATTACACAGAAGAACACAGTTTGTTTTCAATACTTATTTGGTTAATCCAGCCGTAGTCGGAACCAAGACTTATTCGCCAATAATGGCCTCGTATAGAAACCAGTGGACTGGTTTTGACAACGCTCCAACAACATATACTTTGAGCGGCCATACTCAGCTGCCAAATAAAATTGGTCTTGGAGGTATAGCTTATCACGACAATACGGGCGGAGCTATTTCTAGAACAGGAGTTGAATTAACAGGTAGCTATCACGTAGATTTGAATAACCAGGATGCTATTTCATTTGGATTGAGCGGAGTTGTCAGTCAATATAAATTTGACAATACCGATCTAGTAGTTTTTGATCCAGCCGATCAGGCATTGATTGGAGGAATTGAAAGTCAGGTGAATTTTGATGCAAATTTCGGAATGTTAATTTTTGGACCTAATTATTTCTTCGGCATCTCAATTCCACAAATTATTCAGACTAAACTTAAGCTTGAATCTAACGGTACGCCCGAAGACAACAGAAATACACGGCATTACTATTTCATGGGATCGTATAAATATTACATTACTGAAGACATAGATCTACAGCCATCTGCCTTAGTAAAGTTCGTAGTCGCATCTCCTGTGCAGTTTGATGTTAATGTGAAGGTTACTTTCAAAGACATGATCTTCGCCGGACTCACATACCGACACAAAGATGCAGTAGCATTTATGGCCGGCATAGAGTGGAACCAATTTGCTTTTGGCTATGCTTATGACTTGACTGTGACGGATGCAAGAAACTTTAGTCCACATACGCATGAAATTACTCTTGGGTATTACATTCCAAGAAAACGAGGTGGCTTTACAGACCGATCTTTGCTTGGTCCTAAAGTAATTTCTCGCAGACGTGTAATCAAATAATTATCTTTGGCAGTATTCTTGATAAGGAGAGTACTCTTGATGATACTTTCTTCAGAGAGAAAAACTAACTGTACGATAACCTGCTTCTACTCGATAAGGAGCCAACAAAAAGACGCATGAAAAAACTGATATTTACTCTACTGGCCGCGGCCGTATGCTCAATTTCTTATGGACAATTCAGCAGATTGGTAGTGAAGGAAGTGCCAAATGAAGGTGTTGACGGCAAAACGTATCGAGTCTATGCTGAAGTAAAAGGTGCTGAGGATCATATTCACGCCGTATTTGGACAAGAGGGGCATCCTCTGAAAGTTGAGTCTACTAAGCCTTTCTTCCAATCTAAATATGGAGGAGGTATGAGCAAAGAAATTAACCGATCAACTGTCGAAGAGAATAGTGAATTGAAATTTGACAGCTGGGTTACAATTGGTCTTGAAGACAATTACAATAACGCCCTCAATATATTCATAATGACTCTTGATGGATTCGAACAAGGAAACGCACTTGAGACTTCAGATGGTGCATGGTTCGTTACACCGGATCATCTTCAAGCGTTTGCCGATGATAATAAAATGATTCTGCTCATGCAGCTTACTACTGCTGGTGAAGTTACTGGAGTGTTGAACCTTCAAGGTAGAATGGGATCGGGAGAAGTATTCAAGGAATACGACCTGCCTTTCACATGCGGAAAATAATACTCGCTCGATAAGAGTGTAAAGGTCGATACGTTTGTATCGACCTTTTTTTTTTAATCTTTTCCGAATTTAAGTGAAGCAGAATTAATGCAGTATCTCAACCCACTAGGCTGAGGTCCATCTGTGAATACATGCCCTAAATGCCCCTCACAACGGTTGCAAACGACTTCAACTCTTCGCATGCCGTATGCGATGTCAGATCGCTCTCCCACGTGAGTTGAGTCAATTGGAAGGTAGAAACTAGGCCAACCCGTGCCAGATTCAAACTTTGTTTGCGAATCGAATAATGGAAGCTCACAGCCCGCACAGCGATATGTACCGTTCTCATGATTGTCCCAAAGTGCTCCTGTAAATGCACGCTCAGTGCCTTTCTCACGAAGTACATTGAATTCTTCTGCAGACAAGGTTTCCTTCCATTCTTGTGTCGATCTTGAAATTAGTTCGCCCTCGTACTGGGTCTCAATCAAAGTGTTTTGGGATTGTCCATCAGAGCAGCTTGCTAAAGCGAGCATCCCGATCGTTATAGAAGTAAGTAGTATGTTCTTCATTTAAATATTTTAATGGCCAATCATGCCGTTTGAGTACTAAACTTGCTAAGTAGGTGTTTTCCTGTGTAGGAGGCCTCAATTTTTGTTAATTCCAGCGGTGTGCCAGCAAAGACCAAGTTTCCTCCCGCTTCTCCTCCTTCAGGGCCCAGGTCAATTACCCAGTCGGCTGTCTTTATCATGTCAGGATCGTGCTCAATAACTATGATCGTATGTCCTTGTCCCAAAAGTGCGTTGAAGGATGCCAGCAGTTTCTTGACATCGTCAAAGTGCAAGCCGGTTGTAGGTTCGTCGAATATGAAAAGTGTGTGCGGACTCCGATCCCCTTTAGCCAAATAGGAAGCCAGCTTTATGCGCTGAGCTTCTCCTCCAGACAAAGTGCTGCTTGGTTGACCCAATTTGACATAGCCGAGGCCCACATCCTGAAGGGGCTGGAGTTTAGCAACAACCTTTTTACTCTTGGCATCATCATTAAGAAAGAACTCAATGGCATCGTCAACTGTCATCGTTAAAATGTCGGCAACAGATTTCTCTTTGTACCCAATCTCTAGAACTTCGTCTTTAAACCTCTTACCATGGCATACGTCGCATGTAAGCTTGATATCAGCCATGAACTGCATCTCAATAGTCACTTGACCCTCACCTTCGCATTCGTCGCATCTGCCCCCTGCTACATTGAATGAAAAATGAGATGGTTTATAGCCCCTGCTTTTTGCCAAGGGTTGAGCGCAAAGAAGTCCTCTTATTTCATCATATGCTTTGACATAGGTCACAGGGTTTGATCTACTCGATTTTCCAATCGGATTCTGATCAATGAACTCGACCTCTTCTACAATATGTGTGTCTCCTGAGAGACCGTCATAATCTCCAACTGTTTCAGAAAAGTGTTGGAGATTTCTCCTTATCGCAGGATATAGGATTGAGCCAACTAAAGTCGACTTGCCTGATCCACTAACTCCTGTGACAGCTGTAAGCGCGTGAAGGGGAAATTCGACCGTAATGTTCTTAAGATTGTTCTCTCGCGCTCCCGTGATGATTAAACGATCCTTCCAAACCCTGACTTTTGGAGGAATAGGAATTTCCATTTTGCCAGTCAAGTATGCAGCAGTCAGACTATCTGGATACTGAGGTAGTTCGTCAAATGTGCCAGAGAAAACCAGCTCTCCTCCATGAGTTCCCGCCCGGGGTCCCATATCGATAATCAAGTCTGCTGCGCGCATCATTTCTTCATCGTGCTCTACGACTATTACTGTATTTCCAAGATCTCGAAGCGACTCCAATATGGCAATCAAACGCTCAGTGTCGCGCGGATGAAGTCCAATTGATGGCTCATCTAAAATGTACATCGATCCAACCAAACTACTGCCCAAACTCGTCGCCAAGTTAATACGCTGAGATTCTCCGCCCGATAATGTGTTCGACATTCTATTCAGCGTCAAATATCCAAGACCAACTTCAACCAAGTAGCCCAAGCGATTTTTAATCTCGATCATTAAGTGCTTCGAAATGGCCTTTTCAATTTCGTCTAATTCCCAAGAACTAACCTTTGCCAAAGCTTTGTGCACTGGCATCATCAAGAGTTCAGGTAATGTTGTGTTGCATATCTTGATATAGCCTGCCTCTTTCCGGATTCTTGAACCAACACATTCAGGACATTTGGTTTTTCCCCGATATCGGCTTAACATTATTCGGTATTGAATCTTGTAGGCATTCTGCTCGACAAACTTGAAGAAGTCATTCAACCCTTGGAAATACTCATTACCGGTCCATAAAAGGTCTATTTGCCCTGGTGTCAATTCGAAAAGCGGGCGGTGAATAGGAAAGTTAAATTTTGAGGCCACGAGAATCAATGCCTTTTTCCATTCGGACATTTTTTCACCTCTCCAACACACAACGGCGTCGTCGTATATCGACAAACTCTTGTCTGGAATGACTAACTCGGGATCGATCCCTATAACACTGCCAAAGCCCTCACATCGCTTGCACGCGCCAATAGGAGTGTTGAAGCTGAAGTAGTCAGGAAATGGCTCGTCGAATGACATACCATCTAAGTCGAACAAATTGGAGAAGTTGCGTGTTTCATCAGGCTTCTCCTGAATAATTACCTTACAAATGCCATCACCTTCGAAGAAAGCAGTCTCCACTGAGTCCATCAGTCTAGATGCAAGTTCTTCGTCTTGACTGGCGCTCAGGCGGTCAATGACCAGGTCAAACTCAACAATCTTGTCTGGAATATTCTCAAGATCATCTAAGTCGTATGTTGTCCCATTTACTAAAATTCGATTGAAGCCCTGCTGAGCTAAAATCTGCATGTGCTGCCTGGCCGTGCGATCTTGCTTCGCTGGAATTGGTGATGCCACCATGAAGCGCGCGCCCTTATAAAGACTCCGCACGAATCGCAATACATCTTCCGGAGAATGTCGCTTTACTTCATTCCCCGAGATAGGGGAGTAGGTGCGTCCCATTCTTGCAAAAAGAAGCTTTAGATAATCATAAATTTCGGTGCTGGTTCCAACAGTTGAGCGTGAGCTCCGAGTAACAACCTTTTGTTCTATGGATACCGCCGGACTTATTCCTTTTATATAGTCTACTTCCGGTTTATCAAGCCGTCCCATAAATTGTCGGGCATAGGACGAGAGGCTTTCAACGTATCTGCGCTGACCTTCAGCATAGAGGGTGTCAAAAGCTAATGACGACTTCCCCGAACCCGAAAGTCCAGTAATTACGACTAGTTTTTTACGTGGGATAACCACGTCGACATGTTTTAAATTGTGCACCCTGGCGCCCTTAATGATGATGTTTTGACGTGGGTCCAACTTCTCGATATCCTTTATAACCATGAAAGAGACTGGGGTTTTAGACTTTTTAACACCATCAAAAGTAGCTATAATTTGGAAGGCTCAAATCAAATGCCTTATATTTGTGACAGAGGAATGAAAAATATTCGTGTTTGCACAATATTTGTATTTATCCCTCGTTATTAGTTACAAGTACTCACATAAACGACAACAGTATTGCATACACTTTACTCTTAAGTATTTAGATTTTTTGGTATTAACCACTTAAAGGGAGGGTATTATGCGATTTTCAAACTGCTCTGATCAGGAACTGATCCGTTTATATCTCGAAGGAAGCGATCCAGCATTCGAGACATTATTAAAAAGACATAAGGACAAGGTTTTTACCAAGGTCTATTTGATGGTTCGAGATGAGGATCTGGCTCAGGATATTTTCCAGGACTGCTTTATCAAGGTTATTCAAACGTTGAAATCGGGTAAATACAATGAAGAAGGTAAGTTCTTGCCATGGGTGATGAGAATTGCACATAACTTGTGTATCGATTCATTCCGCCGGAACAAGAAGATGCCTGCTGTTCGCAGTGATGACAAAAACGATGTTTTTGCCACTATTGGTCATCCTGATATGCACGTTGAAGATGAAATTATTCACAATCAGGTGACAAGCGATGTCAAGAAACTGGTAAAACTTTTGCCGAAAGAGCAAAAAGAAGTAATCATGATGAGACTCTATTACAAGATGAGTTTTAAAGAGATTGCTGAAAGTTGTGACATTAGTATTAACACTGCATTGGGACGTATGAGATACGCACTTATTAATCTGCGTAAGATCATCGACGAAAAGCAGATACAGTTAAACTTGTCCTAATTTTCGATAGGGGAATGCAATAAGGCTAACATGTTAACGTTCTCAGAAGGAACACACATCAAATATGAGCCTATGATCGATTATACCCTTGATGATTTAACTGAATTCACACGTGTTGAAAGACAAATGCTTAATGACATATTTAAACAGGATCAAATGATTCAATCTAAAGATCGGTTATTCGTGCCGAAGGAAGATTCTGTAAATCGAATAATGGCTTATTCTAAAGCGCTCAGCGTTAAGAAGAGTCGCAGCCTAGACACCATTTTAGTGGTGCTGAATTAAAACTTAAAAGTCCCGGTCTTCCGGGACTTTTTTTTGCTCAATTACCTTTAGATCCATCTTCTTTGAGCACAACAATGTCTCTTGGAGAACATTTCTCAATATGTGATTTCAATATTGATTCAATAACCGAAGAATGAACAATTGGAGTCAAGTAATCTTCAAGCGCACTTGACTCTGAAATCCCAACTTCAGCCGGAACATAGCCTATACCCTTCAACCGGCCATCGTAAACCCACACAAAAGAATTCTCGTCTACATTTCGCCCTATTCCTTTGATCAAAAAAGACCCGTCTACATTACTTTGCTTGCGAATGGCTTCTGTGATTTGCTCATTGTGTGTTGCAACACTTCCTTGTGGAAGATCAATAACTGGCAAACCACAATATTTATAATGGATCTGATTCTCATCGGCAAATTCAAAAAGCCATTGACGAGCGCGCTCTGTAGATGTAAATGATCGAATCGGTAGAGCGGAATTGGTCACCTTCTTTACACACAGTCGAATCGCCCTAGCTTGGTCTTCGTAGGTATATACTCCGAATTTTCCAATGGCTGTCTTTTGAGCCTTGTTGTATTTTGGCCAATGTTTCTTGATCTCCATGTCTTCCATGATCAAGGCAATTAGCTCGGTGCCGGTAAGCTGATAGGTAATGTTATAGATCTCTGTGAAATATGCTTGCCGGCGCTCACTTTTTAACTTTCCCGAAAAGTGATTGCGAATTCGCTTCTTGATATTGAGTGCCTTACCTATATAGATTATCTTCCCTTTGCTATCCTGGAAATAATAGACACCTGCATTTTCCGGTAGATCATGAAAAACTTGAGAATCCAAGTTATTGGGAAGGAAGGCCTCGCCGCTTCCTCGTTTGCTCATGTCTATGAG
>JBLHIB010000046.1:0-23017 GCA_047615865.1 Gammaproteobacteria bacterium | reverse complement strand
CAGCTTTGAGCAGCTTTTCATCTTCCTTTTCCGGATAGATCTGATGCTTGAGTTCCCAATTATCACTGAGGGCGTATTGCTCAGTGATAAGATGGGCACACAAGGAACTTACATCCTGATCGTGGTGGGTAGCGAAGTGTTTTTCATTGGGGAACTCATCCTTGTCCAAGTGACTTGCATACTCAGCGATTACCTGGGTATAGGCAGGCTTTGAAAACGCTAGATTGTCAGCCTCAACCTCATGGATGAGGTATTCTGAAACTGTAATTTCTTCTTCTACTTCTTCACCTTCTTTTCCCTCTTCACTTTCCATTGGAACATGAACAATGTGGGCGCCATAGGTCAGGAGCAGTCGAAGCAAGTCTCTTTCCTGGTGTTCAATTTGAATGCGGTCTTTCCTCTCTGGTTGTTGAGGAGGAATAATAACTGGATCCGGAATTCGGTCTACATGTCCCGATTTTCGTAGTTCCTGCTTCACGACTTTGTTCATCTCCTGGATGAGGAGACCTTCGTCAATCGTAAGCAATCGAGAGCATTCTTGAATATAAATACTTCGCTGAATAACGTCTGGGATCAGCGCAATCGAAGCAACGATATCACGCACCATTCCACCTCGTTTCACAGGATCACCAGCTGCCTCGTCCGACAGTAGGTTGGTCTTAAAAACAATGAAATCGACAGCCTCTTTTTTGAGAAAATCTACCAGTTCGCCGGAAGGTGTCTTTTTGGCAAATGAATCGGGATCTTCCCCATCAGGAAAACCGACGACACGCACATTCATGCCTTGCGAGAGCAACATATCAATACCTCGAAAACTAGCTTTGATTCCGGCCGCATCTCCGTCGAAAAGAATCACGACATTTTTGGTGTAGCGCTTGATCAACTTAATTTGATCTTCGGTAAGTGAGGTTCCTGCGCTGGCCACGACATTTTCTACACCTGACTGATGGAGAGATACCACATCGGTATAGCCTTCCACAATGTAACAGGCGTCTTTTTTGACGATAGCTTGTTTGGCCAGGTCAATTCCATAAAGAACCTTGCTCTTGGAATAGAGCGGGCTCTCCGGCGAGTTGAAATATTTTGCCGCTTTTTTATCTGTTCGCAGGGTTCTGCCTCCAAAAGCGATTACTTTTCCCGCTACATTAGAAATTGGGAACATGACCCTTCCACGGAAGAAATCATAGGGACTTCCTTCGCGGTCTTTTGACAGTCCACTTTGCAGCAGGAATTTTAACTCGTAGCCTTTCGCTAGCGCAGCTTTGGTAAAATCATCCCACTTATCTAGACAAAATCCTAATTTAAACTTTTTGATGGTCTCTTCACGAAATCCACGTTCAATGAAATAACTGAGTCCAATAGCTTTGCCATCCTCGGTATTGAGCATTTGGTCGGAGAAATACTCCTGGGCAAAAGTAGCAATGAGCGCAAGGCTTTCTCGCTCGGTCGAAGCTTCTTTTTGTCCTTCGGTCTGCTCTTCTTCAACAATTTCTATGTTGTACCGTCCGGCCAACCAACGCAAAGCTTCTGGATAACTGAGCTTGTCGTGCTCCATCAAGAAGTTGACGACATTCCCACCCTTTCCCGAACTAAAACACTTGTAAATCCCCTTGTGAGGAACCACGTAGAATGACGGCGTCTTCTCATCACTGAATGGACTGCGAGCTTTAAAACTGGTACCTGAACGTTTGAGTTGCACAAAGTCACCTATCACCTCTTCGATGATGGCGGCCTCAAAAATCTTGTCTACGGTTTCCTTTGGAATCACAAAACAAATTTAGCGAAAGGGTCGATCAAACTAGCATTTGCCGAAGGCTAAAAAAAAACCGACCAAGAAATCACTTTCAAGGTCGGTCATTATAGAATAGGAACGGATCCTAAGTATCAATTCAAAATGAAGTCAACGGGGATGTTAAAACGCACTTTTACTGGCTTCCCTATGCGTTCCCCAGGCATCATTTGAGGGATGCGTTGGACAGCCATCACCGCGGCCTTTTCCAAAAGTTCATGAGGACCACGTATAGACTCCACTTCACCAATGTTTCCTTTTTTATCTACTACAAAACTCACCCAAACACGGCCTTGAATTCCGGCCTCTTTGCAAATTCGAGGGTAATCACAATCCTCCATTACGAAGTTCTTAATTTGAATAAATGAGCAATTCGATTGTTCCTCCCAATCGGTCGAAGCACATGCTTGGTAGTATGGCTTCTTCTGAAGTGTATTGGCATCAACAGTCACATCAATAGGCACTTCAGGTGGACAATCCTCACACTCACCTTCGATGTCGCCTGGTTCTAGGGTGAAGGTAAAAGGTTCAACTATTGGCTCTCCTGGACTTGGATCAATTGTAATGATCGGCGTGATAAGAGCGCTGAATGTCTTTTGTTTGAAGATTGGCGCTGGGGGCCGCGGGACCTTGTGCGGTTTGATGATCTCGACGATTAAATCTCCATCGTAAATCTCATCGGGCACATAGTCCGCGGTGCGGTCATAAGAAGTCCATTCGAAAGCGACTAATGTAGTCGCCAAAGCCAGGATCAATCCAGTTTGGAAGAACATACCGCGACGCGCTTCCAAGTTTGCTTTTTGATGCTTTTTCATATGAGTAAATTTTGATGTGAATTACTCAGTGAAACTGCAAGCATCGTGCCGTGAATTAACAATTCTTTGCAACTAGAATTGAATAATAACACGTCAACAACCCATTCTAATCAGGGAATTTAGCACAAGACAAATGGGCTGCTGGGACTAATTGGCAAGCAACTTGAAGCCTCGACCATGCACGTTGATGATCTCAACAGACTCGTCTTTTCTCAAGTGTTTACGGAGCTTTGCGATATAAACGTCCATGCTTCGCCCGTTGAAATAATTGTCGTCACCCCAAATTGCTTTGAGTGCGTAATCACGTTCGAGTAAACCGTTTTTATGTTTACAAAGCAAGTAAAGAAGTTCGTTCTCTTTTGTAGTCAACTTTGACTCTTCACCGTCCAATTTCAGCTTTTGGCTGTTGTAATCGAAGGCAAATTTCCCCACCGTAAAGTCAACTTGCTCGTCAGTTTGATCTGGAATAGCCGCTGAACGACGCAAGATCGCATTGATTCGAACAACCAATTCTTCCATACTAAATGGTTTGGTCATGTAATCGTCGGCACCCGCTTTGAAACCTTTCAAAGTATCTTCTTTCATTGACTTAGCGGTCAAGAATAGAATTGGTACGTGACGATCCAATTGTCTTACGTCTTCGGCAAGGGTGAATCCGTCTTTCACGGGCATCATGACATCCAAGATGAGGAAGTCAAAAGGCTGCCGCTTAAAACACTTCAATCCTTCAGAGCCATCTGTAGCCAGGGTCGTTTCAAATCCCTTTGCATTGAGGTATTCAGTGAGCAAAGAACCCAAGTTGGGATCATCTTCGCAGAGGAGAATTCTGAGGTTACTTTTCATGTGTTGCAGGTAAGTATATGTTAAAGGTGCTACCCTGATTTAATTCGCTGTCTACTGTTATTTCACCGTTGTGCTTTTCTACTACTGCTTTAACGTAGCTCAGACCAAGTCCAAAGCCTTTTACGTTGTGCACATTGCCTGTAGGCACACGGTACAATTTATCAAATATTTTCTTCTGGTTCTCCTTGTTGATGCCCATTCCATTGTCTTTGAACGAAAGGACAACTCCTCCTTCTCTGTCTTCGGTTGAAATGGTTACTTCCGGACTTTCCAGACTGTACTTAATCGCATTGTCTATTAAGTTATAGACCACATTCGTAACGTGAACTCTATCCCCTTCGACAACTGGATTAAGAGACGTGAGATCGGTTTTGATGCGACCTCCTTTTTTCTTGATCTGAATGGCGATATTCTTGATCACGGTTTCGATCAACTCGTGCACATTGAGTCGTACGATATTCAATTCCATTTCTCCCTTATCCAATATAGCTGAACGCAAAACATTCTCAACAAGTACACCCAAGCGGCGATTTTCGTCTTGAATCATACCAACGAAGGTCTTGAGTTGCTTCTGACTGCTCATCATATCTGGGTCGCTGAGCGCCTCGCAGGCCAAACTAATCGTAGAGATCGGTGTCTTTAACTCGTGCGTCATATTGTTGATGAAGTCGTTCTTGACCTCCGAAATCTGTTTTTGACGATAGATGGTGGTGATCGCATAGCTGAATGCTAGCATGATCACAAGAATCAAGATTGCCGAAAGTGCAAGCATAACCCACATCGTCCTGAGGAGATAGTGGTTTCTGTATGGAAAAAACACTCTTAAATAGTTAGGGTCCGAGACAGGATCATTTGGGAAAAGTTGGGCTTTATATCCATCGCTGAAAAATTCATCGATGCAATCCTGATCATCTTCGTTTAGTAACTCAGCTTGATGAAAGCGGTTGAACACCCCTACCTTATACTTTGCATTGATGCCTTGATTTCCCAACTCAGCTTTAAGCAGACTGTCCAAACCATCAAGATCTACCCTTTCTGTGACACTCTTATAGATATTCATGGTCATCACACCATCCATAATATCATCCAGGAAACCCGCTTGTTCTAGAATCTGACTTTGCTCTAGACCGTATTCTCCCCACTCACTATACAATACAGAGTCTCGCTCTTGCCTGGTGGCAGAAGACTTTTGAGCTTCAACAAGCTCAGTTTCCAACTCATGGACATGTTTATGCGTTTCCAAAGGGACTATTTCCGTTGGAAAAGCATCTACAGTATCAATGTGATCTTCGTGTTCGAATTCTACAACGAGCCCGCTTTGGTCGTCCTCGGCATGTCGGCTCAATTTAACCTGAGGACTCTCCTTGTTTTGCTGCACTTGAGAAATGTATTCTTGCCGTTCAAGACCTTGGACAACTTTGTTAAGCGCGCGGCCAACATTGAAATCGAACTCTTGTTGGCGCAATAGAATGGAATTGTTGATCCAGTATATCTGTATAGCAATGAGACCCACAAAACCTGTGGACATCAAAATAATCAATATTTGAATCAGTCTTTTCTTCATAATGCGGCTAACGAAACGAATATACAATTGTCTGCAACATATACGTTAACGTTGAAGTGTCAAAAATAGCTGAAGCCCTTGTGTATCCTGAGCTTGCTTAACAGATATTAACAAGTGTTAACCTCCCGTTAACATCCTATAACACAAGTCAACATTACATTTGACTTGTGTTAGTAATCCTGCTTTCTGAACGCAGATAGCAATCATGATTATTATAGGTTTATAAAGGTCTTATTAATTTAAGACAACAGGTTTTATGTTGAATTACATATTTCGAAACAACAAGGGGAGGCTTTCATTGAGAGCCTCTTTTTTTTATGCCTTAGGGTGAAAGGGAATTAATAATTTCACTTAATGACTCTCCGCAAGGCATCACTAAATATTAGCAGAACGTAGATAGATTAAGGAGTAGGGCTCGAAGTTTGTGATCAAAAAAAACACAAATGAAGCTTCTAGATTTCAACAAGACTTATGGCACGGAGGCCAAATGCAAGGCAGCCTTCAAATTATTGCGTGAATCAGGGGGAGTTACATGCCGCCGATGCTAAGGAGGAGAGCATTATTGGTTAAGCACACTAGATCAGTACAAATGTAAAAAGTGTGGATCTCGCCAATCGTTGAAAAGCGGTACCCTCTTGGAGTATAGTAAGTTGCCCTATCATTATTGGTTCATAGCGATGCATTTGATAAGTGCCACCAAGAAAGGTTTTTCGTCCTTGGAAATGCAACGTCAAATAGGACATAAGTGATACGAGCCAATTTGGGCAACGATGCACAAAATTCGTTCGGTCATGGGTAAGCGAGATGAGAAGTATCAATTGGAAGGCTTGGTTGAAGCAGATGAATCCTTCTTTGAAATTGCCTTTCCCGAAGGAAAGGAGACTAAACCTGGTAGAGGTAGTAAACAAAAGGAAGAAGTATTAGTAATCGCCTCGACAGAGCTGCTTCCAACAGCTAGACATAAAAAAAAGGAAGGCCAAGAACTCGATGTAAATTCATAAATATGAAGACGCTAGTGGACCTGAAGACCCCGACAATCGAAGAAAAGTTAAAGGAAAAAACGAGCCCAAACTCTGATCTAATCACCGATAACGCAGACGGGTACAACTATGCATTTCTAGATTACAAAAGCCACACCATATTCGAAGGCAAAGCAAAAGAAAAAACAAAACAACTACCTTGGGTACATATCTCAATTGCCAATGCGAAACGGAAGCTACTTGATATTCATCACTGCATTTCAGAACAATATTTACAGCGATATCTGGATGAGTTTTGTTCCAGACAGAATCGTCGAAACTTGCACTCTGACTCACTTACAAGACTTCTTGAGCACGCCGTTCGTTATAGACCAACAAGGTTGGTGATGGCTTGCGGATAATTATTTTTCCCTTTCGTGCAACTACTCTTAAATTCGGGGTCACTAAAAGACATTAGCCCCATTCTATTCCCCAAACAGTATACATGAAGCACCTGCTCCTCTTTTTTGCTTGTATTCTTTCTCTTTCGACCTACGCACAAACTCCACGTAACAGTGCAATTCGAGGAACTGTAATCGACCAACAAAGTCAGTTTCCTCTGCCAGGGGTCACCATTATTTTGCTGGAGTTCCAGCCACTTACAGGAACTACAACCGAGATTGACGGCAGCTTCCGATTGGAAAACATCCCAGTGGGCCGACACGCCATTCAGGTTTCTTACATCGGATATGAATCACAAGTGCTTACCAACTTGCTGGTTTCTTCAGGAAAGGAACTGGAGGTCAACATAAACTTAATTGAGGCCATTGTTCAGCTGGGAGGAGCGGAAATTGTTGCCGAAGACAAAAAACATGAAGCGCTCAACGAAATGTCGAGTGTAAGTGCTCGATCAATAAGCATCGAAGAAGCTCAGCGCTATTCAGGAAGCATGCTAGATCCTGCGCGAATGGCACAAAATTATGCCGGCGTATCTAATGCTAGCGATGACCGCAACGATATTATCATTCGAGGAAATTCTCCTACTGGGGTGCTGTGGCGTATGGAGGGAATCGATATTCCAAGCCCGAATCACTTTGGAACATTGGGCACAACCGGCGGACCAGTAAGCATGCTCAACATCAACAACCTCGCAAATTCCGATTTCATGACCAGTGCCTTTGCTCCTGAATATGGAAACGCTCTTGCCGGAGTCTTTGACTTGCGCTTGAGAAATGGAAACAAAGACAAGTTTGAATTCATGGGTCAGATCGGATTCAACGGATTCGAGTTGGGCGCCGAAGGACCATTGGGTCTAGGAAAACGATCTTCTTTCCTGATCAATTACCGCTATTCAACTTTGGGAGTATTTCAAGCGATGGGCATCGACTTCGGAACCGGTTCGGCTGTTCCAGAATACCAAGATCTTACTTTTAAACTAGACATTCCAACAAATAAACTGGGTCGTTTTGCGGTCTTTGGCGTTGGGGGATTGAGCTTCGTAGAATTTCTAGCATCTGATTCAGAAGAGACTAATCTCTACAGTGAAAATGCAGAAAATACCCAGTTTGAAAGCAACACTGGATGGGCTGGAATCTCTCATCAATATTTCATTGGAGAAAAGACCAAAACGAAATTGGTTGTTGCTACCTCGTATGCGGGTGTAGATGGCTATGTTGATTCTTTGTCGACTGTGACAGATGAACCCACGCGCACTTATGGACTTAAAACCGCCCAAGCCAAAATTTCCGGGAATTTCTCGGTGAATAGCAAGATTAATGCACGCCACACGATAAAGGCAGGAGTGATTTATGACCGATTCAATTTTGCCCTGGAGGACTCAGTTCTATTTTCACCTGATGTCTATTTCTACCGCAGCGACTTTAACGACAACGGCGATCTTGTCCAGGCATACGTCAACTGGCAAGCGCGATTGGGCGAATTAACCACGGTAACAGCAGGCGTCCATTCGATGCACTTCATGCTCAATAACACCAATGCAGTAGAACCTCGACTGGGCATCAAGTACAACTTTCGGCCAAATCAAACACTCAGTTTTGGCGCTGGTCTGCACAGTCAGCTCCAGCCAATTCCCGTTTATTTCCGCACCAATCGCTTGGACGACGGCAGCAGCGTTCTCACCAATGATCAACTGGACTTCAATAAAAGTGCTCACCTAGTATTGGGCTACGACAATCTCATCAAGCCCCAATTCCGCATAAAGGCCGAGATCTACTATCAGTTCCTTTATGACATTGCAATTGATCGCGACAGTTCGTCTTTCTCAATGCTCAATTCGGGTGTCGATTTCGGAATTCCGTCCAACGGTGATCTAGTCAATGAAGGCACTGGTTACAACTATGGTTTTGAGTTCACCGCTGAGAAATTCTTTAGCAAGGGCTGGTATATGCTAGGGACTGTGAGTCTGTTCACCTCCCACTACAAAGGCAGTGACGGTGTGGATCGCAGCACTGCTTTTGATGGCAATTATGTCACCAATTTACTCGGTGGAAAAGAGTGGCCACTTGGAAAAGCATATGTCCTTAGTACAGATACCAAAGTGACGGTCGCTGGCGGTCGTAGATACACACCCATCGACTTGGAGGCTAGCGAATTAGCAGGAACCGAAGTACGTACCAATGCATTGGCATTTTCAGAGCAATACGCTCCTTATTTCCGCACTGATTTCAAAGTTTCTCTTCGCTTCAATGGCAAGCGCATCTCTCAGCAATGGGCTGTTGACTTGCGCAATGTCACCAATCAGCAGAACATCTTCTTGGAGCAGTACAATGCCTCTTCCAATAGCATTCAGAATCGCTATCAGATTGGATTTTTTCCAGTCTTCTTGTGGAACATTTATTTCTAGAACGAGTGCTTGTGACTCAGGCATAAGGAATGGCATTTGCCTTTAGGCTTGAAGAATATTTTAGCACAAGGCAAATGGCGCAGACTAACGAATAATTTCTGTCAAAAAATTGGGCACAAAAAAAGAGGAATGAATTGTCTTCACTCCTCTTTGCTTTACACACCCAGTGAAACCAAACGCTGGATGAATATCAGTAATGGTAATAAACTATGCTAAGCAACATAGGTAATAGTTTTTCACTTTAAGCCAAACCAAATTTACGCGTCATCTTTCTTGTCTCCTACACAATGTATGTTGACTTTCCCAAGAGACGTTTATATCGGAAAACTTGTCATATTTTAATGAAAACTGACACCCACATATATTCAACTTGAGGTTAGATGTGTCATATAGCGGATGAAAACAGACGGATATCTTGAATTTACCATACCATATCTATTCATCAAAAAGGCCTATTCTTCATGTATTTCAGAATAAAATAGCCCTCACAAAACAGCTTTAATTTTTATTTGTGTCTCCCCTACCCTCAATGTTTTGAAAACACTAGGCAAACAGCTATATTTGCAGCCCTTTTTTGGCACCTAAGAACCTATGAACGAGGAAGTAAAAATATTCGCCGGATCGGCATCTGAGTATTTGGCAGAGGAAATTGCAAAGTCCTATGGCCAAGAACTCGCTGACCGCACCATTCAACGATTTAGTGATGGCGAGTTTCAGCCATCTATAGAAGAAACTGTTCGAGGTAAGACAGTTGTCATCGTCCAATCTACATTTCCACCTTCAGATAACTTGATGGAATTGTTGTTGATGGTTGATGCTGCAAAGCGCGCCTCGGCCAACCGAATCGTTGCAGTAATGCCTTATTTCGGCTTTGCTCGACAAGACAGAAAAGACAAGCCACGTGTTGCTATTGGAGCCAAATTGGTTGCCAACTTGCTCACTGCAGCAGGTGTGGATCGGATCATAACAATGGACCTTCACGCCGATCAGATTCAGGGATTCTTTGAAGTGCCTGTAGATCACCTTTTTGCTTCTACAGTGTTCTTGCCTTATTTGGAGAGTTTGAAACTTCCTGACTTGGTAATTGCGACTCCTGATACAGGTGGAACAAAAAGAGCAAATGCCTATGCCAAGTATTTGGGCTGTGAGCTTGCTATTTGTTACAAACAACGAAAAGTAGCCAACGAGGTAGATAGCATGACCGTTATTGGTGATGTCAAAGGAAAAAACATTGTGTTGATCGACGACATGATCGATACAGCTGGAACATTGACGAAGGCTGCCGACATGATGATGGAGCACGGTGCAAAAAGTGTAAGGGCTATTTGTACACATCCCGTTTTAAGCGGACCGGCATACGACCGTATTGAAGCTTCTCAGCTTAAAGAGCTGATCGTGACCAATAGTATTCCTCTGAATTTAGAAAAGCCACATAGCAAGATCAGAGTGCTAACAGCGGCTGATATGTTTGCCCGAGTCCTAAGAAGCTTGGCGATGAACGAATCAATTAGTTCGAATTTTATATTATCATAATACATACAAAATGAAGAAAGTATCATTGAGCGGTTCTCCTAGAGAGGGCGTAGGAAAAAAAGATGCAAAAGCTATTAGAGACGCGGGTAACATACCTGCAGTTCTTTACGGAGGAGAGTCACAATCTCACTTCTCTATTAGCAGACTTGCACTAGAAAAGATCATCAATACTCCAGATATATTCCAAATTGAATTGGAAATTGGTGACAAGAAGACCAATGCAATCATCAAGGATATGCAATTCCACCCAACAACTGATTTGGCCATTCACGTGGACTTCTTGGAGTTATTTGCAGACAAAGATGTAACTGTTGGACTACCAGTTCGAACTGTAGGTACTGCGGTTGGTGTTGTAGCCGGTGGAGCAAAAATGATGAACTTCCGTACTTTGGATGTTCGTGGCTTACCTGTAGATCTTCCAGAATACATGGAGCTTGACGTAACAAACTTAGAGATCGGTGACGGAATCCGTGTGCGTGACGTAAACGTAGCTGGATGTACAATTCTTCAAGATCCTAGTGCAGTTATCGTTGCTGTTAAAACTACTCGTGCTGCAATGTCTGCTGCTGCTGGTGGTGAAGGCGGTGAAGGTGAAGGTGCTGAAGGAGAAGGTGCTGAAGGAGCAACTGCTGAAGCATAATTTCCTAGAGCCTCAACTTACGAGCTAAACTGGATATGAAGTATTTAATTGTAGGTCTTGGAAATGCCGAGCCGAAGTACGACAACACCAGACATAACATAGGATTTAAGATACTGGATGCCTTTGCGCAGGCATCCAGTATTTCTTTTAGTCCTGATCGATTGGCCTCTCGTGCCGAATATCGATTCAAAGGCCGCGTTCTGGTCTTAATAAAGCCCACTACTTTTATGAATCTCAGCGGGAAGGCTGTTGCATATTGGATGCAAAAAGAAAAAATCCCCCTGGATAGAGTTCTTGTTCTCACTGATGACCTTGCCCTGCCCTTTGGAAGTATTCGATTGCGCGCCAAAGGAAGTGATGGCGGACACAACGGCCTCAAAGACATCCAAGCAGTAACCAATACCACCAAATACGCCCGAGTGCGATTTGGAATTGGAGATGAATTCTCAAAAGGCCGCCAAATCAACTACGTTCTAGGTGAATGGGGACCTGAGGAGCTCAAACGCATGGATGAAAGACTTGAAATGTGTCTTGAACTCATTAAGTCTTTTGCGACTATTGGTGTCGATCGCACGATGAGTGCTTTTAATAATAAATAGTCCACACACACTTCTTCCTTTTTATGTCATCCCTCCTTTTCCCATATGTTTAGTAGGCTTATTCTTCGTGTTTTAAAATTTTCTCTTATATTCGAAGAACTGAAAGCTTAAAAAACTAGACTCTCCTATACTATGGAACCTCAACTGTACTTAACAGAACGGGGGCTTAAACTCGCCCGCGTACTGGCCTTGGCTTACTATCCAAAACATTCGAATTCAAGATCTTCAAACCGTTCAGATTCCGATTTTAACGGACTTTGACGTGTTCAAAAAAACCGCAACACTACCTAGTTGCGGCTATCTTTTAATATTTGGTTATATTGATAAATAAGGTGAAAAGACTGCAAACGTGCAGTCTTTTTTTATGCCCAAAAATCTTTTATATATAACCAACACATGCCAGAAACGGCAAGTGCTAATGCTTCTTAGAAACACGGAGCTTACCCATACTGAACAACACGCGTTCGTTGCTCGCTAGATCATCTGCCTTGTCCAACTGACTGCCTCTCATTTTTTGATCACGGTATTGATTCCACAGTTTTATTGCACTCTCAGCAGCTGGAGTTTCAGCCAGCGCCAAAGCTTGTGGCATCATCGCTTTTGTCTTGCTTACCAATAGCCCTGCTAAACCACCCACTTTTTCAGCCATTGTATTGTTGGCAAACAAAATCTCACTCTCAACTTCCGGATATGACTTGATATCGACAAACTGAATGGAACCTTGCATAACTGGCGACGCATCATTCACTTCAAGCAACGATGCAAATCGCGTATCCATGCCATTCATAACAATTGCCTCCCTTTGCATGGGTTGAAAAACTTGCATTTGATCCTTGCTGGCAACTTGACTTTTTACATTTTCTGAAACCTCATCAATTGCCAAAATTACAGGCGTTTTTTGTTCTGCGATATCTCGCACAGTGGACTTTATATTGTGATTTGCAAAGCGACTCCCAATGTCAGTCGAGAAATTATTCCAAACAAATACTCCCAAAAGAATAGCTGCAGCTAAAGCAATTGCATAACGTACATAACTGAATAATGGAATGACAGCAGTCTTGTATAGTTCGCCTTTGTTCGCATAAACAACCGATTGATCCGCTTGTACCTTCGTTGCATTCAACAGGCCATAAGTTGCATCCAACTCTTTCGAAGAAGCAATCTCTCCTTCAACTGCTAAGCCATCAGAAGGTGATAAATCACCTTCCATCAAGGCTACCATCCGGTGTTCTGCAAGCGATAGATCAATGATTTCTGCTACAAGTAAATTTGATTTGCCAGTAAAGGCGACTTGATCAGCTTTGAGTCGAGATTTTTGAACTAAAGCCCAAATCTCAGCCACTTCTGCATTCTCAGAGATCCAAACACGTGCTTCTTTTTCCTCTTCGGGATCCAGATCTCCTTCCAACAGGGCGATCAATTGATGATCCAATTGCCCAGGTGAACAAGGAAGCGCTGTTTTGAGAAGTGAAGACTTGTTACTCATTTTAATCTCAGGTGCCTGAAGATACAAATCCTCCAGTCCTTCGATTTCCTCACGAATATCTGGATTGGCCGCCAAGAAAGCACCCATCTCTTCTAACCCAGCTGCGTCAAGCGCTCCGTCTAAGTAGTCAATCATCCATATTTCGTAATTCTCTCGAGTAATCATATCACTACGTCCATGCGGACTAAATAATTTTTCAATGTTATTCTCGCGCGGTAAATATAGACCTTGACCTGCGCTTCGCCAAGACCTGTTATCTCTTCAATTTCTTTGTATGAGTAGCCTTCATAATCACGCAACATAACCACCGTCTTTTGCGTCTCTGGCAATCTTTCCAAAGCTTTGTTTAGTATCTCACTTAAATCAGAGTAATTCTCATCAGTTGAATAATCCAACTCGCTCACATCATCAAAATTCCCTTTTTTCTTGTTCCGACGAATTTGATCGATCATGGTACGGTAACCAGTGGTGAACAAATAAGACTTCGCCTTTAGAGGGTCTACCTCATCAACTTTCTTCCACAATTTCTCAAACGAATCCTGAACAATATCACGCGCCCAATCCTCGTCCCGCACATTTTTTACGATGAAGCGAAATAGGTTGTCGGAATAATCTCGAACACAGTCGTTATATTCGGATACGTTCATTTAGTTGCTCTGGTTTGTCTTATGACGGCCTGCAATCTTGTAAAGTTACACAACCAACAAAATAAGTCCACATTTGTTTAGCAACTGTTGTTTCTATGAGGTAGAATAGGCTTAGGGGAGTATTGAGCCTTCGGCAAATGGGTCAGCGAATGATCTTAACTACTATCATTATTTCTCCTGACTGCGTTCGTCAGTATACGAACCAACATCTGTCACACGAAACTCCACTCGGCGATTGCGTTGATGCTCTTCTTCAGTGCACTCAAAGTCATCGGCACAGTGATTCTTCAACATCGTTTCTCCATATCCTACAGCAGTTAGTCGATCGGCTCCTATGCCTTGGTTTATCAACCAGTTCTTCGCCGCTAATGCACGTCTATTTGATAGCTCAATATTGTATTCATGTGCAGCTCTGGAGTCTGTGTGAGCCATGATTTCCCCTTTTAGATCTGGATGCTTGAGCAGTATTTCATACAAAGTTTTCAGATCGGGAATTGCATCGTCGCGAATATCTGACTTGTCGCGATCAAAGTAAATATGGAATAACTCCAACACCATTCCTTTTCTGATCAGTACGTCCTGACTTAGCAAGGGAGGAGCTACATTGTCCATAATCTCCATTCCGACAGTAATTTCTAGGCATTCTCCTTCCACAAACATCGTGTTGAAAGTCGCCCTAGCTTGATGGAATTTATCCTTCGTCCCTATAAGATCAAACTCACAACCACTCGAAACAGGCATGTAAAAAGTACCTCCTTCTTCAGTAATAAGATTGATCGTCTCACCTGTGCAGCGATCGAATAATTCCACTGCTACGCCCGAAAGTGGATTTCCGTAGTTGGCGTTAATGATTCGTCCGCACGCATAAGTGACCGATTGAGAAATGGATTTTTCCGGCGAAAGGGCTAAATTAACTCGCATTTCATCTCCAGCCGATAACTCCTGTGTATCGATGGTTGCGACCGATTTACACGCCGTGCTAATAATATAACCCTTAGCCTTGGAAGACAGTTCAAATACCTGACCTGCCGGAACATGAAACATGAACTTACCTTCTTCATCAGAAAAAGCAAGATCCGAAAAATAGTCGTCTCCTATCAAAGTCATTTCCGCACCTGAAACAGGCTCGCGCGAAGCACAATCCAAAATCTGACCTTCAACCAGCACGTTGGCCGAAAACTCAAAAAACAGGATATCATCCTTAGTAGAAACATTGCGATTGGAACTAAAAAATCCTGTCTTGCCTTCGGTATCCCAGCATAAGCCAAAATCATCTTTCGGACTATTCAAAGGAGCTCCCATGTTCTCAGGAATATCCCATTTGTCATTTTTCTGTACACATTTGTACAAGTCCAATCCACCAAAACCTACGTGTAGGTCCGATGAAAACACCAAGTCTCCAGAGGCCCCTATGGTTGGAAAAACCTCGTTGCCAATGGTATTGACATGATGACCAACATTTATCGGTTCCCCCCATTTGCCTTGCGCGTCAACCTTACTTACGTACAAATCCATTCCACCCATTCCACCTGGCATATCAGAGGCAAAAATCATCGTTTGTCCGTCTACCGAAAGGCTTGGGTGAACTACACTGTACTCGCTGTTATTCATAGGGAGCTCGACCGTTTTCGACCATTGAATTCTATCTATACTTGAGCTCATTACAAGCTTCAAACGTGTATTTCTTTCGTCATCAAACCGACGCTTTTTCTCATCGAAATCTGACTTCGTCATGATGCAAGTCATGCCATCGGCACTAAAGCACAATGGGCCTTCATGGTATGATGTATTCCCAAAAGTGTGGACGGGAACAACTGGTCCGAATTTATTTTTTCCAGTTCTCTGAGTTTTAAAAACATCGGTAAATCGCGAAGTGGTCCAAGGGTCATCTTCACCGAGACGTTCAGTAGCCCCTTCCCGATTACTCGTGAAAAACAACACGTCTCCAACCAAAACAGGAGCAAAATCAAGCTCTGGGCTATTGAAGCTTACTGGACTTACCATGCAGTTATCAACGTGCAGACCATTCTCCTTTATACTCTTGCACCATGCCGACATTTTACGTGCGTTACTCGCCGATTGACCATCGAGTTCGGCACTGGCATATTTGTCCAACCAGTTAGAAGCGAGGTCATATTTTTCGTTGCTGATAAGCAATTGACTATACCATAGTTTTACCCGTGGATCGTCATTCATCAATGCTGCTCGGGTAAACCAGTATTCCGCAAGAGAGCCTTGGTCTGTTTTCCAATAAGCTACAGCCAAGTTTGTAATGGCATTAGCATTGTCCAAATCCTTTCGAATCACCTTATTATAAAGTTCAATTGCCTCCTCGTAATGGTGGTGAGCAAATGCTTCATCAGCCTTCTTGATTTGAGCCGTTCCAGCAATGGCACATACCATTACCAAAAGAAATGTCGCTAATTTTTGAGTCATATCTCCTCGCTATTAAAAGTACCTTGGGTGATTGTAACCATCTTTTTTACGTTGCATGTCCCAACCAAGGAACAGCTCATGTGAGCCAAGATGATTTTGAATTCTTGTCAGGGTGAAGTCATAGGCATATCCCAGCTTCAGCGAGGACGTAATGTTATATTGCACCATCAAATCGGCTGAGTCTCCCAGACGGTATCCCGCACCTATCCACACAACTTTATTGATCAATACGCTCACATTCATGTCCACTTGAACAGGCGAGTGATAAGTATATCGCGTCATAAAGGAAGGCTTAACAACCAAATTCGGGTTGATTTCAAAGGCATAACCTGCATTCAGGTAATAATGTCGTTTCAAGGAATAATCGGTATTGACACCTGATTCAGTTTCATTGAAATTCAAGTCTGTCTCCAACAATTTCGGAGCTGCCAGCCCTAAATAAAACTTCTTGGTATGGTAGTACACTCCAAATCCAAAGTTCGGCGCCGATTCTCGTCCGTCTCCATAAGGCAACTCGAAATCTTCATCCTTCGGATTCAATGCACTCCAATTCATTTGCTGGACTCCGTAATCGGCACTCAAGCCAAAGCCCAACTTTCCTTTTTTCAACTTCATGCGATAGGCAAACGACACCGTGGCACCAACGTATTCACTAATACCTAATTTGTCATGAGTGACATGCAATCCTAAACCAAAGGCATCATTCTGAAGTGGTGTTTGAATACTTAGGTGTTGGTTTTCAGGTGAGCCTTCAAATCCAGCCCATTGGTTTCTGTAAAACAGACGAGCGCTCCATGAATCGGTCGTGCCGGCATAAGCTGGATTAATCACCAACTGATCCCACATATACTGCGTATATCCAGGCTGCTGCTGACCCTTGGAAGTGAGTACCGACAACAAAAAGAAGAGGCTGAGCAGAAAAAGAATAGCGAAATTTCGCTCACTGCTTAAATTAATGGGTTGAGTAAATCGTATCATCGTAATAGTATGTTATCGGTGTAAAACAATGTATCCCTGTTGCACAGAAGTTCTTGTATCGGTTTCTTTGAACACGTAGTAATACGTGCCTTCAGGCAAAGTCTGACCTTGCCACAAACCCTCCCAGTCATTCTGGTAGTTGGCCGTTCCAAATACTTCTCGCCCCCAGCGGTTGTAGATGTACAATTCGTTGTTCGGGAAATTCTCCAAACCGGTTATGAAGAACGTATCATTGGCGCCATCTCCATTGGGTGTGATAACGTCGGGGATTTCGAGGTAAGGGCGTATGAGTAATTTGACATGGGCGGTATCGCACATGTTGGGGCATTCATCCAAACAGATTTCATAGACAAAATCATCCGTCCCGAAATAATCTTCATCTGCTCTGTAATCGAC
The DNA here is from genome assembly GCA_047615865.1 of Gammaproteobacteria bacterium. GTDB lineage: Bacteria > Bacteroidota > Bacteroidia > Flavobacteriales_D > Sanyastnellaceae > JADFAK01. The sequence continues at coordinate 5,469 of JBLHIB010000046.1, read as the reverse complement.
GTATTCGTTCAGACCAACATCGGCCGAACCGTGCATCGGTTCTTCGACGATATTAACTGTGACCAGCTGTTGGTCGTGCCAATCGTTCACAAGAACAAAAATATCAACTGCTTCACCTTGTCCCAATTCCAGCCTATCAATTTCAGCTGTAGGATCTTCTGGAGAATACAGAATAATATCATCTGTAGAGTATACACCACAACCATCGTTGAAAAGTGACCAAGTAAGGACGTAGGAATTTCCATTCGTTGCTCCGATTACCGAGGACTCTGTTGACTGAGGACTGATGACTGTGAGTTCATCGGCACTTGTCGTCCAAAAGCCACTGTAAGCTTCATCATTGGAGGCAAAAATCCACGCTTCGGCACCATCACATGCAAATACATCAGAACCTCCTGCCGCTTGTACGGAAGGAATAACATCAACAGCTGCATAGGTGGCTAATGAGGAGGCTGAGTAACACATTCCGTCGAAAACTATCAAGTTATATTCTCCACCATCCGTTGGAAGAGAGTTGGTGATTATAAATTCACCCTCGGAAGTTGTGTATTGGGATCCTCCTGGAGCCTCCCAAACATATTCTAGGGCATCATCATCCGTGATGAAAAGCAGGTCTTGTCCAACACAAATTGGTGAATTGGAAATGAGAGAAGGAGTTGCTGGTTGAGGAATTACATCCACTTCAATTGAGCCCATTTCGGAAGCACAACCTGAGTTGGTAATAATTAAGGTGTATGTTCCAGATTCAAAGTTTGTAATATTATCTACAATTGGAGGGGACGCTTGAGAAGAGGTATAGCCATTTGGTCCAGACCATGTGTATGTGTCAGCGCCGCTTGGCCCTGAAAAAACCAAAGTAGAACCTGCACAAATCTGTGTTGCGCTGGCTTCAATTTGAGGTGTTTCTGGAGTGCTTACTACCTCAACGTTCAATAGATTTGAAGTCTCAGTACTACACTCATTCACAGAAACCCACACACTGTAAAGTCCATCGGCAAGTCCGCCAGCACTTTCAATCGTGTACTGCGAATTGACGGTAGTCTCTTCTCCATTCGGGGTAATCCAGTGGTAGGTTACATCACCCAAGTAATTCGTGCAAGTAAACACCAAGTCTGCACCTTCGCAGGCAACCAAGGTCCCCTCAATTTCTGGAGTTGAAGGAGCATTTGTCACGGCGAGCACGGAGGTCGATGTATTTGATATGCAGCCATTGTCATCAATGATATACAGAGAGTATACACCCTCGTCATCAACGCCTGCATTTGGTATTGTTGCTACTTGATCGGAAGAATTGTAATCTGGTCCTGACCAGAAATAGTCAAAAGGTTGGTCACCTCCACTAATGTTCGGAGTGAGCGTAACGTCATCTGTTCCGCTAGTGCAGGGCAAGTCTAGGTCCTCTAACTCAACAATTGGATTGCCGTTAAGGACCAAGTCGATGGTATTTGATAAATCTGTTTCACAATCACCTACCTCAACATAAACTGTATAGACACCCTCATCTCCGGTGCTCAGTGCTTCGAGGACAAGCTCATTGTTATTGTATCCTGCTGGAACTCCAGGCCCAGTCCAGTGGTAAATCACTCCGAATCCATCGTATTCAGGAATCGTCAATATGACTTCACTTCCGCTGCACGCCTGTTGTGGACCAGTAAGCGTTGGAGTAACCATAGCCTCACTTATTATTTCAAGTGCGCCACATTCGCTATCGGTATACACGTTTAAGTCATCGCCGATGTCAGCTGTGCTTCCAGTTCGAGGAACAGATAATTCATTCATCGGCACTAAGCCCATTGAAGCTTCATCGTCGTCGTTTATACTGCGCCACGATACATTGGCACAATGGTCAAGGAAAGTACAAGGAGGGTATGAATCAGAAACTTTTACAGTGAAGACAAAGTCACATTCCAAATCTAAAGGCAATCGATCCCACTTGGCCATGATTTGACCAAATTCTTCTGTTGGCATCACTTCAAAAAGCTCATCACATTCTACAGAAAAGGAACCGTCAACTAGTTCAAGGCCAATAGGCAGATCGAAAGTAAATGCTACATCATGGGCATCAGCGGTCGAAGTTGCTGAATGTTTTACGGACACTGTTACAAAGGTCTCTTCTCCTGGATTCAAATCTGTATTGAACCAGTCAAGGTCCAATAAAATGTCAGGTTCAACGATAGTGCATGACGCCGTTGCCACTACATTTACTACCCCACCAGAATTTCCTCTTACATACTTGATCTTGGCCTCATTGTCTAGAATTTGACCATTTTGATTGTCTGCCGAGTTGAGAGCAACAGCCTTATAATAAACTGATATCGTCTCAGGTACAAAGTTGTTGTTACCGACATTGGTTGCATTTTCAAAGTTCAGTGATAGCTTGCGTCTTTGATCAATAGGGTCGGGACCAAGATGTTCAACAAGAGCATTGTTCCATACCTCACTATTCGAGCCTGCGGCAAATGTCACACCAAATGGAATCACGAGTGAATCCAAGGATTCAATTGAAAGTCCTGGTTCAAGAATATCTTCAAAACTCATGGTCTTTGTGATTCCCTCAATAATCGTCAAGTCAGCTCGGTAACTTATGAGTTCACCAATATGGACATCTGCCGAGTTGGTGTATCCCGGCTCCACATCGAGGATGGTCTTTTCAATAATTGGTTGAGGTGTACTTCCCAACGCTGCATCATAGATAGGCTCAAAGCGGTCAGGGTTTCCTGGACTAGCAGCCCAAGTTACCTCCGATTCATTCATGAAATTATCGACACTCTCGATGTCTGACTTTATTTCACACGTATATTTTATCACAGCCCAGCTTCCATCGACAGATCCCGCTCGATCAATCTCCTCAACCACCAGTCCGGCAGTAAACAGACTTCCAGCAAAAATCTTATCGACTTCAAATTCATTTTGTACTGAAACAAGCGTGCAATTCTCTAGATAATCGGCCGGCGGAATATCTACTACAATAGCATCATAGGCTGGGGCGTCGCCCAAGTTTCTCAAAGTAATTTGGTAAGTAAGAATGTCGTTGGCATCCACATTGGTCACATTCGCGTTCACCGGAATTTGGATCGGATTTAGGACTGCATTGGGATTGGACGTTGCCGCTACTCCTTTTCTAATGTCTAGCGAGGGCGCTCCAACTTCAATGGCCACTAAGTCAAGAAAGTTTGAAGCAGAGGCTACAGTATTATTGAATTTAAAGCGTCCAAAATTACTATGTGTTAAGCCGTTGGCAAATGGCTCGGCTGTTATTACCGCCGAAATATCAACTGATATCACAGCTGCCTCGCTGGGATTGATGATGGATAAATCTCCCCATTCAATGGAAAGCATATTCAGATCAGTATCGATAGAGATGGATTGAGGAGTCAGACCAATGTTATCCAAAGGAGAAAGGACAATGTCATTTCCAAAGGTCAAGTCTAACGTGGCAACATCGTGAATAGGAATGGGAAAGATGTCTTCGAATACAATGTCTCTTGCATCTCCAGATGGAATCACCATTGTTAAACGGTAATCAACAGTTTCTCCAGGAACATAGCCTTCACCATTGTTTGGAGAGGAGACAATTTCCTTAATCACTTCAGCTGACGGAATCGAATAGCTGGCATTCATTGTCTTGAAACAAGCCGCAGAGCCGTTGGCGATGTCGTAATTCATCGCAGCAGTCAGAGGCAGAATATCGGTCGAACTGACAGGATCACCGTCGTCATAATTTTCTAGGACCATAACGTCCATGATAAATGACCCTTCCTCACATGGTGCGAAAGGGGCTCCATTGCTAACTATGAGATTGTAGTTGTATTCATACTCGCCAGCCGTTGGACCAGCAACGCTAAATGGTGAAATTGGAACGCCATTGAGCATTTCATTGCCCATAGGCATCATGCCATCACAGATGCGGATCGAAAGAACTGCGGCATCGATGCCATCGATATATTCAGACACCTTGTATTTGACTTCGTAGGGAACGACCATTCCTGGCCAAACATCAGCACTTGACTCATTTGAGCCTGCAATAAAATGATGACCCGTGGCCGGCGATTGGGCAATCAAAGTACTTCCTTCATTGCTGGCCAGACTAGCGTTGTTTTGAACAATGACACTGTCGCAAGAAGTGGGATCCAACTGATCGGTTATGAATGCCAAGAATGACACCAATACATCATCGCTATCAGGTGTTCCAAAAGCATTGTCGCATTTAACGGTCAACGTTCCTCCCGGATTCGTGGTAGACGGTTGTTGTTGCACCACACAACCAGGAGTGACACCTATAACAGTAATGTACTGCAATTCAGGAGGCAGAAGATCAGTAACAACTAAATCGGTAACCAATTCACCTTCGGCAATATTAACCTTCAAACTGTACATCATATTCCAGCACGAGCCGGTAGGATAATCAATTTGATCAATTTCTTTTGAGAGCGTGTACAAACTGGGAACAATGGAAACCGATAATTCATCATAAACCAAGGGACCATTGACCCCGGTGGGTTCATCACCAAATCGATATACCGGTTGGGCATATATGACAACAGGGGTGCCGACTTGAACGGAAGGGCCATTGAGTTGAACGCAACCACTAATTTCCAGTTCAATACCATTTTCAACCATGGAACCAACAGGTAGATTCACCAAAACAAGCTGATAACCTTCTTGTCCATTGACCACGCTTTCAGGAAGCTCATCGGATAGGTTTGGATCAAGAACTGTCCCTCCACTAACGATACCTTCAATTTGGACATTGGTTATTGTTTCATCAAACATCTTGATTAGCAAACCAGAAGCCGGTGTAGATGGCGGCAGCAGCAACCTAATGTAGGGTTGGTAACCGGGAACTCCGGTATTGGATAATGTAAGTGAGAAACATACTTCTTCGTTGATGAGAGACTCTACAGGAGCACTCATTTCAGAAAAGATGTCTTGTCCGCATACAGACAAGCTCAGGCATAGAGCCGAGAAGAGAATGGATATTCGCATTTTTTTCATTTACCTGGAGCCACGAAATACCACAGCCCGGCACAAAGTTGGCTTAGAAGATGTTCTCAGAAGTAAGCCCGTGCGACGAGCTTTTTGTGGGTTTAATCTGACGTTTTGGTCATTTTTACGAGAAAATACGTTTGCGCGAATGCGCTAAAAGGGAGAAAAATAATGCCTCAGTAAAATTACCAAGGCATTATTCATTCACTTAAATTACCTCAAATGCAATTTGAAGTACTACTATAGTCATTGCGGGGGCAAAGATGGTTGGTAAGATAAAACGACTTGTAAGCTTGTTGGATTAAGTGGTTGTCAGGAGTGGACTACAAGCTAAAGCCCCTATCAGTGGGCTTTTTAGAATAAATGCAAAAAAAATCCTGATCTACAAAATGCAGATCAGGATCTTCCAGTTGTCCTACAAGGATTCGAACCTTGAATGCCTGTACCAAAAACAGGTGTGTTACCATTACACCATAGGACAAT
>JBLHIB010000045.1:0-23087 GCA_047615865.1 Gammaproteobacteria bacterium | reverse complement strand
TCGGACCCGAGAGTGGGAAAAAGGGTGGAGGAATAGTTCATCAAGGGATACCCACAGCTGCTGTCGAGAAGAAATTCAAGGCAGAATATCAAGGGGGGATAGCAGAATTGAATAAGGAAATTATACTCAACGGAGTGACGACGCATTCGCTCAAGAACATAGATGTACGGATTCCTAAAAATGCGCTCACGGTGGTAACTGGGGTGTCGGGAAGTGGCAAGTCATCCCTAGTTTATGACACCCTATTGGCCGAGGCTAAAGCGCTTTTTGCTGAGTCATTATCGACCCACGTCCGAAGTTATATTCAGCAGGACAATGAGGCTGTAATTGACTCCTACTCGGGATTGGGGCCGGCGATTGGGATCAATCGAAAGGCGGGAACGGCTTCCAAGCGTAGCACTGTGGGCACGATGTCTGGTATATACGATCTTTTAAGGTTGTTGTATTCTCGATTGGCTCAACATGAGGGACTCAGTTTTACGGCGCAACATTACTCTTTCAATCATCATTTAGGTGCTTGTCCAGCATGCGAGGGACTAGGAGCTGCCCTCATATGTGATCCTGATAAAATCATCATTGATAAGTGTAAAAGTGTATTCGATGGAGCGATTTCCACCAACAAAGCCATAGGGTATTACGGTGATTTGGATGGGCAGTTTATCGCCACACTGCAAGAGGTTGCCCGACAAAATTCGTGGGATTTAGCAAGGCCTTGGCATGATTTGGAGCAGGTTGTCCAAGATTCGATTCTTTATGGAACAGGCGATGAATTGTGGGAAGTTCAGTGGGCTTTTAGCACGAAGTCGAGGTCTGGGACTCATAATTTGACTGCGAAATGGCTTGGCCTCTGCAATTACATTGACGACGAGTATCAGCGCCGATTGCACAACAAAAACATCCAGGACTTGGAAGATCTTCTGCACTCAGAGAATTGTTCGGCGTGTGGAGGCAGTAGATTGAAACCTGATTTGTTGGCTACGAAGTTTTTAGGCAAGAATATTTATCAGCTTACGCAAATATCTATCCGGGATTGCCTGGATTTACTCACCAATCTTGAACAACACAAAGATGCTGTAGTCAACGCGATTTGCGAGAAGATAATTCCGAATGCATTATACGCTCTGAAATCCATTGCAGACTTGGGCCTGGGGTATATAAGTTTGGACCGAGCAGTGAGCTCACTATCCGGAGGAGAGCGGCAGAGGATCTATTTGGCAGGACAGTTGTCGGCGCATCTTTTTGGAGTTACCTATGTTTTGGATGAGCCTACGATTGGCTTGGATCAAGCACAAGTTGAGGTGCTTATTGGCATTTTAAAAAGACTTATCGCTAATGGCAACACAGTGGTCGTGGTTGAACACGATGCCAATATTATTTGCGCAGCTGAATACCTTGTAGAAATGGGGCCAGGAGCGGGAAAGCTAGGTGGAGAGGTTGTTTTTCAAGGGAAATTTAGTGCTATCGAGGAGAATCCACATACGCTTACGTATAAATTACTTCATGCTGAACCGCAAGTATTGGTGGATAGGTCGATTCATGATGGAGAGTCATTTGGTATTAATGGAGCCGTTGCCAATAATCTCAAGAACTTGGATGTTACTTTCAATTCGGGTAATATTATTGCTGTCTCCGGAGTCTCAGGAAGTGGAAAATCTACCTTGATCAAAGAGGTGCTTTTTGCATCATGGAAAAAGGCAAGTCCAGTCGGTTGTGCGAGTATTTTTGGAATGGATCAATTTGAAGAAGTCGTGTTGATGGATCAAGGTCCATTGACAGCCAGTAGATTGGTAACGCCTGCTTCGTATTCTGGAATTCTTGACGGAATCAGAAGTGAGTTTGCCCAAACCGAAGCGGCTAAGAACCTCTCGCTGAAAAAGGCAGACTTTTCCTACCTCAGCAAAAATGGGAGATGCACTAGTTGCGGAGGACAGGGCAGATTGAAGACCAGCATGGACTTTATGAGCGATGTGTGGTTGCCTTGTGATGCATGCAAGGAAATGAGGTACAACGGAAAGGTCCTGAGCTGTAGCTTGGGCGGACTATCCATTGGCGAAGTCCTGATGCTGACTGTGAACGAAGCAAAGGAGTATTTCGAAAAACCGAAGTTGGCAGAAGCCTTGAATCTCATGGATCAATTGGGAGTTGGTCATCTGCGTTTGGGACAAGCTGGGAATACATTATCAGGCGGAGAAGCTCAACGTCTAAAACTGGCGACCTCTATGCTGCAGAAGCGCGAGGGAAAGAACTTGTACTTGTTCGATGAGCCCAGCACTGGGCTGCATTATTTCGACATACTAAAGTTGCTTAATGTTTTTGATTCTCTGAAAGATCGAGGAGATTCAGTCGTGTTCATCGAGCACAATAGCACACTCTTAAACCATGCCGATCAAGTGGTTAAGCTTGGTCCGGGAAGTGGTGAAGATGGGGGAGAGCTTGTTCAGAACTAGATGATCAAAAACCGAGTCCTAGACAATTCACCTTTCATCAAAACAATTTAACGTCTTACCGTTTTACTCGCAAACTCCTTCATCTCCGCCAAACCAGATATGCCCCTCAGCATCCTCCTTTTCGATCCTGGATCATATTTCGTGCAATGCTTCTTGGTCCGCGCTCAGAATTGATTGCCGCGGCTCAACGAAATAAGGGTCGAAGTCAGTCAAGTCGGTTGACTCGGGTTTTACTTGATTATCCAGCTGAATTTTGTTGTTCGTTTGCCCACATGATGACATGATACATACCAAAATAAAAGTCAATGATATGGGGAAGTAGTGCTTCATTCAGAGAATTAATTTGCAATAGAATAATGGTGTTTTATAGGCCTTCGGCAAATGCATAGCAGGGTGACTTCACGCCGGTCAGTTGACTATTTCCAAGGGCCGTTCACCGTAATATTAGTGAATGTACTCCCGTCTAGTCTGTATAATCCGCCATGAAAACCCAACCACTTGCGACCTTGGCTGTCTTCCAACATGCTTTGAAGTCCAGTGATATTTGAACCCAGAGTATGATCAAGCCCTTGTGGTTCTTTATACAATGTGCAGTCGTCCCCGTTGAATTGATATACCCCAACTCCAGTGGCTCCAACCCAAACATCTCCTGATTTGTCGGCATAGATGGTTTGAATGTTATTTTTATACAAACCTTTAATTTTCTTAAACGTCGTAAAGTCCTTTCCATCATATCGGCACAGTCCGCCTACGTGCTCGGTAAAATCGGCCGATCTAATGCACCCGAACCAGATGTTTCCGTGTTTGTCTTCCACGATACCACTTACGTTATTGCTTGGTAGTCCATCTTTTTGGGTAAAGTGGATGAAGGTGGCCCCGTCATATTTATAAGCCCCATCGCCGTCTGTTCCAAACCATTTATTGCCATGCCTATCAATTAGATCGAGAGAGATCAAACCAGGGGTATTGCAAAATGATTGGTTTCCTTCAGGAGGAGTAGGCACTTCAAGAGGAACGAAATCGGGAGCCTGATATTGAAAAATGCCGTGATGCGTATTGACCCAGATTTCTCCGTTTTTATCGGCTTGCACACTTTTCCATCCCCATCCCAAGATTGGAACTTCGCCATTCTTTTCAAAGGAAATAAAGGATATTTCTGAACTATTGGGCGAATTATTAGAGTCGTAAATGCACATATCTCCATAAGTGCCAAACCAGAGGCGTCCATCCTTATCTTCAGCCATATCAGCTAAAGTTTTTCCACATAGTCCATCCTCTGGATCAAAGTAGCGTAGATCAGTACCATTGTATCGGGCTACACCTTGATCAGTTGTACCAAACCAAAGATTTCCTTGGCTGTCCTCAAAGATCTCGGGTATATTATCTCCGATTTGAGAGACTGGTATATCTTCAGAGTTCGGTTTCTCAATGTGATCTTCGAGTTGGTCAACAAGATTGAGATGATTTGAAATCATAGAAGCTTCCTGTCCTGTACAAGAGGATATAAGAATTACAAATAGAAAGGGGAGGGCTAAGTTTAGATGTAAACGGGACTTTGTCATAAATCGTTGTGTTTTACCAGTCAAGATATGGTGTAAAGTTCTGGACAAGGGTAAAGTCTCCGTAAATTAAAGTAAACGCGATGTAAATTCTTTAAATCGAGATGGTAATCGTCTGTTAAACAGTATTTAGTGTTTGGTCTGAAGTTGTTTTACCGACTCACCATTTCTTTGATTTAAAAGGGAGAGAATGAGGATGAGGAGCCGTTGTAAACAGGGAATTCTCTTTAATGATCCCAAGTCATTAAGAATTTGAATTGCGCAGTCGTGGAGATTTGGTTTTCCATGCCCAATTGTGCAAGACTATAGTTCATGGTGCATTGCAAAATAGGTTTGTTGCTCGTCATTTCGGTTCCTAATCGATTTCAAAGTCTACGCCGCTAACCAACAAAATATTATCTATTGAGTATTTTGATTTTAGTTGGTTCAGAAAGAACTGGCATCGATCAGGAGCGGAATGTGGACAACACATTCCGCTCCTGATCGTAATAGCTTATTTGGGCGGCTTCAAAATCGATATCTCTGCAATTCAATATCGGAAGACATCAGGCCAACAGAATTGCCCAAATTATGAGAGTCACAAGTTTAGCATGCACTCCGCTATTTGATAGCCGTCCAAATTTAGTTTTTCGAAAGTTTCACACTACTTGTGCCTGAAATCGTAGAAATTCTGCAAGTATAAAATCCTGTAGCATAATTTGAAGCTTCAACTTTAACGAACTTGCTAGAAGGGTTGTATGCCAATAACTGCTTGCCCCGAAGATCAAACACTTCAATCCAAATCACGTTTTCACGGGATGAGTAAATAGTCCATTGATCGTTTGAAGGATTGGGATATACGTTTAGATCTTCTACACCAAGCGACGCAACTCCTAGCACCAACTCACCAAAATTGACGTCGTCGAAATAGTACGTTTGTTCTCCAGCTGATCCTCCGTCTGTGCCAAAATTGAAAAATATCGAGGCCATATTGTAAGTCCAGCCCATGCTTAATCCAACACTCAGGAGTTCGGTGCCTGGCGCTTGGTTGGCGAAGTCGAATTCCAAAATCTCCCATTCTTCTGACATGGTTGTATTGGTTTCTGTCTCACATGTATGTGTAGGATCACTTGAATCTTCCACTTTCAAGCGTATTGGAGTGCCCGCTTCTGGAGACCAAACCTTGATAGTCATTTTTGAGTCTGTTAAAGTCAAGGGTATGTTGGTGACGAAGCCAGCCGGTGTGCCTATTGTTGAGCCGGCTGAGGCTCCTGATTCAATAGTTTTAACGGTACGTATAACCATGTTGTTAGCGTCCGTAGGATCAACGACTAAAGTTGATAAGGTGTTGTCAAAGTCGGTAATAGTATAATTCACTGTCGCACTTTCAAAGTTGACTGGTAAATCAATTTGTTCACCCCCGTCAAGTTGGAGAACATCATCGAATAGGAAAGTAGACATCACAGATCCATCGCCTACATTGTCAAAGTCGAACATAAATACTAATGTATTGAAATTAGTAGGCTCTCCTGTAAAGTCCCATGTCAATACTTCCCACTCGTCAGAGACAGTGGTATAAGCATCGCGCTCCGTCTCGCCAGTTCCTTCAAGTTTGAATTTAATCGTGGTGCCTACAGGCGCGCTCGTGTAGACCTTCATAGAAATTGTGGTCGCAGAAGTGAAGTCAAGATTGGCATCCAAAATAATTTTACTTCCTGACCAAGTCGCTCCTCCATCTCTAATGATTTGTGCCACCATTGCACTTGTATTGATCCCAATTGATTGCGGATTCTCAAATACAGTGGCAGTGCCGCCGTCAAAATCAATAAAATCTGATGTAGTGACAGTGGTTTCAAAATCGATCGGCAGAGCTTGAGAATTTCCTATTACAAAAGACAAGAGTAGAATTGATAGGGAGAATAATTTCATATTGGATGTATATTAAATTGTTTTTGGCTTTTAATTTTATCTAAACTATAACTTTGTTTTGACTTATTGTAATTTGTACAGTTAATATTTTGATTACATCCTAGTTCGCCTCAGGTTAAGTCATTTTTATGTAATCGCTATTGGTTGGAGAGAGCCCGAAAAAGGACAAGATGGTTTATTGGAGCAGGAGTGAGTGTTGCAATCTCAGTTTTACCTGCGTTTGAAATGATTTTTTGTGAGTTGGTTAAAGAATGTGTTTTTGATGAACAGTGCAATAAGATTATCGTCCTATTGAAATGTTTACCATATGAATGGCAGCGACCAAGTGTTTATGGAGTTGTTGAGGGATTTTTAGCATTTTTCAAACGGACATCATCATCGCTCGTCGGCTGCTGTCTATTTATTGTTCAACTGATGTGCTAAATATGCACCACTGCTTGCGCAGGCTTGAATTAAATAGCCTCCAGTTGGTGCATTCCAGTCAAGCATTTCCCCAATGCAGAAATGGTTTTTCACTTTCTTCAATTCAAAATTGGAGTCTACAGCCTTTAGGTTGATTCCTCCTAAAGTGGATATGGCCTCTTCAATTGGAGCTGAATCCACAATTTTTAGGGGGAATTGTTTAATGAACTTAGCCAAGACTTTAAGGTCTGTAAATTCTTCTTTTGTGAGGGTTGTTTTGATGAGTTCTATTGCCGTGCGGGATAACTTTATTCTTTCTCTTAAGGCAACTGTTGTGTTTGACTTGGAAGAAGTCAATTTTTCAATGAGAGTTGATAAATTGTAAGAGGGCTTAAGATCAACATAAACTACGACCTCATTTTTTAAAGCTAAAATTGCCTGTATTTCTGAACTTAATGCATAAATCGCATTTCCTTCTATTCCAAATTTTGTGATTACCGCTTCTCCTTTCTGGATTTTATTTTCCAATGAGATTGAAATATTTTTTAGGGGTTTGCCCTCATGGACTTGGATGAATTTATCCGGCCACATTATCTTGTAGGCGCAATTTGAAGATCTAAATGGCAATGTGTCAATTCCCATTTTCTTGAATGCTTGGATCCAAGAACCATCGGACCCAGTTACCTTCCAACTTGAACCGCCCAATGCAAATACCGAGTAGTCTGACTTTATGATTTCCTTAGAATTGAACTCTAAAGAATTATCTTGATCCCAGCCAGTGAAGGTCTTTCCAAATTCAAATTTGATGTCTTTTCCTATCAAATGTTTTTCAATAGTTTTCAGAACATCAATGGGCTTTATCCCTTTTTCAGGAAAAACCCGTCCACTGCTTCCGATAAAGGTGGGGATACCTACAGCTACCAGCCATTTCCTTAGGGCGTCATTGCTAAAGTAATCCAATGCGTTATTTAGAAATGAAGTTGGATTATACCTAGATTTTAAACTAAGAAGTTCTTCAGAATGTGTAAGATTGAAGCCTCCGTCACCAGCTACAAGAAATTTGCGCCCTAGCGAAGTCTTTTTTTCAAAAATGGTAACAGTGTAAAGGTCAGTGTTTATAAATGCAGCTAGGAATAGACCAGCAGTTCCTCCGCCCACAATGGCCACCTTTTTCTTCATATGTCAAAGGTCTTTATTTTTGGATTGTGGGCAATTATCAAATGGAAATCGTTCACCATTATAGCGATCGAACTTCTCACTGTTTAATTGAATGAAACATGTTTTTTCGTAAGTACAGAGTTGTTGTTGGTGACATTTATCAATATTATCCCGTCATAATCAACACTGAATTTGTGAGTATGTGTAAAGGTGTTTTTATAAAGTAATTTTCCGCTAACAGAATAGATGTTTACTATAGATGGAAGTGTATTATTTGTTCTAATAATTCCCCTGTTTTGATTGAATTCTATCGAAATGTTCGAGTCAGGTTCACTCTCTTCGGTTAAGTCAGTTATAACACTAAATTGGTATTCGGACATGCCAATCCCCCAGTGGCCGTCATCTGGGTGAAGATCGTTTCCTACTAAGTGTACGTGGTAAGTAGTATCCACAGGTCCAATTTCACCCAAATCATAGCCCCAATAATAAAGTCTCAGCTTATCGCCATCCATTAATGGAGTGGGACCCAAGAGCTCCGATAAATAATTGCCATCTGTCCAAGGAAAATCACTGCTCATGTGAATTGCAGTTGTGTCATGATGCCATTCATTGATGTCACCGTACGACTTGAATTGATGCAGGCCAACTTGATTCCAATATGTGTATGGATCCGTGCGCACAAGGTCAGTAAAAAGATAGATGGTATCCCCTACAAGCGTGGCATCAGGAGTGCTCAATCCCAAATAGCCTTCACTAGCGGGGTATATATCTGCAGGAATAGTAACTACTTGTGTTGTGTCAAAAAATGAACTACCGTCTAGGCTGCGAACAAGACCAATGCTTACATCGCCAAAAATAGAAATTCCTGTATAGAACATATAGAGCGTGTCATTCTTAACTAAAGCACCAGGTTCGGCAACAATTTCACTCATCCAGCCAACTTCTGGATCAGGAATAAGAACAGGGTTGTCATCCATTGTCCAGTTGATACCATCTGGAGATGTCGCATGGGATACTTTGAAAAGAGCAGAGATGTTTTCCAAATAAACCGTGTTGTACATGTGATATTCTCCATTGAAGAAAACAACATTCGGTGTCTCTATCCCTCCTTCGAAAAAGGATCCTTCAACAGGTTCAAAAACAGGCGTAGAAGGATTCATTTCCCACGAATAACCATCAGGTGAGGTAAATCGGTAGATATTAATCGGTAGAGGTGTCGCGATTCCACCATGCATAGCAGAAGCATACATAATGTATTCATCTTCTACTTTTAAAACGGTTGGGTCAGCCCATGAACCTACAATAAAGTCATTCCATTCTATTATCGGGTTTTGAGGGTTTGCCTCAAATTCAGGAAAGAACGAGTTGTCATTAGTTTGACTAGATAGCTGGTAAGATGCCAGTAATAGAAGACAGATAATTAGTGGTCTCATTTTGTTTTTTTGAGGTTAAACACACGGGGCAGAAGAATCTAGGATGTTTATGTTTCGAATGCGCCCTAGAAGAAGTTTAAGATAGACATATAAAATTAGTCTATTATTCTAGAAGGTGCAAGTTTTCAATACGCTGGAATATCGGCTAGAAAAATTAGTATATCGCAAGGATTACACTTCTAATTTGGGAGGGATTGTTTATTCAATCGTATCTATATTAGCCCTGTTTTATAAGTGCTTATAGCTCTTTCTCTAGCAAATTTATGATCAACAATTGCTGTTGGATATGTCAACGAGTTGAGATCTGGAATCCATTTATTGATATAGTCCAATTGCGGGTCGAACTTTTTAACCTGTTCTGTTGGATTAAACACCCTAAAATAAGGCGCCGAATCGCATCCTGTGCCTGCTGACCATTGCCAATTTCCATTGTTAGAGGAAAGTTCATAGTCTAAAAGTTTTGTTGCAAAGTAGGCTTCTCCCCATTTCCAATCAATGAGTAAATGTTTGCACAAAAATCCAGCAACTACCATTCTCACTCTATTGTGCATGTATCCAGTAGAGTTTAGTTCTCGTATACCAGCATCAACGATCGGGTAACCTGTTTTTCCCTCTTTCCATTTTTTGAATTCTTCCGGATTATTTCTCCATTGAATACGATCGTATTTCTTTTTGAAATTATTTGAGACAACATGTGGGAAATGGTAAAGAATTTGCATGAAAAATTCTCGCCAAATCAATTCACTTAAAAACATTGTGTTTGATTTTGTTTTGGCAATGACCTCACGAATGCTCAAAGTACCAAACCTTAAATGTGGACCCAAATCACTTGTCCCATTCAATGAAGGAAAATTCCTTGTCTTTTCATAATTCTCTAATTCTTCTAAATTGTAAGGATGCACTTTGATAGAAGAACGCACGAACTTGAGATCGGCCATACTAGGGAATTCAAATTCTATTTTTGCATATCGATCCCAATTATCGACTGAATAATTGCAGCTCTCTTGGTCATCATATTGTTCAAGCCATTTATTCTTGTAAGGTGTATAAATGGTATAAGGAGTAAGATCTTTTTTTACTACTTCGCCTTTGGCAAATACAACTTGGTCTTTGAACAATGAAAAATTAATCTGCTGCTCAGCAAGAAGTTGTTGAACCGCAGCGTCTCTGATTATCCCATAGGGCTCGTAATCTTCATTGGCAAAAACTGATACGATGTCAAATTCGTCTAACAGTCGCTTCCAAACCTCAACGGGCTTGCCTTGTATACAATAGATACTGCTTGAATGTTGATTTAGTGCAGTATTTATAGAAGTAAGGGTGTCGTAGATAAAAGTGAGCCTAGAATCATTGTTCTCAAGATCGCAAGTGATCTCATTGTCAAAAATAAACAGAGGCAACACTTGAATAGAGCCTTGCAAGGCTTTATGTAAACCGTGATTATCGGAAAGACGAAGATCTCTTCTGTACCAAAAAATCGATATTTTTTCTTTGTCGGTTTTCATTAGCTAAATATAGCGGTTGGGCTATGTTTTTGGGGTGATATCGTGCTGTCTTTATGGCCTTTTTGTGAGCTCAGCATGAGCATTTATATTCGGTTTAAAACTAGGTTATAAATCTAGAAAGTGCAAGTCACTTGATCAAATAGAAGAAGGGCCTAGAATAATTTATGAGTATCAAGAGTGCTATTTGGGAGGTTTGACTTCAATGTATTGAACAGCAAGCTTAAAAAGTGCAAAAGGTCTCGGTTTGAGATGAATCTAGAAGTTGGGCATTCTAGTTTGTTTTGGTGCCAAAGCAGGAAAGACTGAAGTTGGTCTTAGTAGAAACTTATTATGCAGATCTTTATCTGTCGCTTCATTGGAATCCCTTGATAAATATTCTCGTCGCTTTCAAGTCGTTCTAATTGTCGAAGTATTCATTAAACTCAGTCCCGTGACTTTTATTCTCAAGAAATCCCCCCAAAATGAACTAACAAGAAATAAAGGCCATTAGTTTTTGGCGATGCAACTAAAGATTGAAGACCTTGCATTCTTTTTTGAAACACCTTCTGATATTGGTAATGATTGAGGGTGAAACCGTGGAGAATATGGAGGATTTTTATCCAGGTCAGAGATGGGTAAGTGAAGGGGAACCTGAGCTAGGAGTCGGTGTTGTTGCAGAAACAAATAAAAATCGGGTACAGGTACATTTTCCAGTTGCAGGTGAGACGAGGCAGTATGCATTGACCAGCGCTCCTTTGAGAAGAGTAGTTTTCAAGGTGGGCGACAAAATAGTAGATAAGAATAAGCGAGCATTTGTTATCGAGCGTGTGCAGGATAGTGGTGATTTGTTTCTTTATATAGGGAAAGAAGATGTTTTGTCTGAGGCAGACTTGGGTGATGTGTCGGTAAAGTATAGTGTTGAAGACCGTCTTTTCTTGGGGGACGCAGAGACTCCTGATGTATTTGCTTTAAGAAGGAAAACACTGGGACATGATCATTCGCGCAGAATTTCACCGATTAATGGATTTGTTGGCGGACGGATAGACCTTATACCGCATCAGTTGTACATCGCGCATGAGGTCACTTCTCGATATGCGCCACGTGTATTGTTGTCCGATCAAGTAGGACTTGGTAAAACCATTGAGGCCTGTTTAATCTTACACCGTTTGTTGCTTAGTGGTCAAGCAACGCGGATATTAATACTGGTTCCTGATTCTTTGATTCACCAGTGGTTTGTTGAAATGCTTAGGCGTTTTAATTTGTGGTTCCACATTTTTGATGAAGAGAGATGCATTGCTCTGGATGAAAGTGCGCCTGAAGGAAACCCTTTCTTGGATGACCAATTGATTATTTGTAGCACTGCTTTCTTAGCGGGTTCTCCAACGCGCACTCGTCAAGCGATTTCGGCAGATTGGGACATGCTTGTTGTAGATGAGGCGCATCATTTAGAATGGTCTTTAGAGAAGGTTAGTCCGGAATATGCTATTGTTGAATTGTTGAGTAAAGTTGCGAAGGGGTTATTACTTCTAACAGCAACGCCAGAGCAGTTGGGGGTGGAAAGCCATTTTGCGCGCTTAAGATTACTAGATCCAGAAAGGTATGCTGATTACGATGAATTTATAAATGAGTCGCAAGACCATAAAGAGATTGCCAATATTGTTGAAGACTTGTCGGCAGGGAATCCATTGAAGAACAAAGAACTTGCCTTTTTGGAATCTATATTTGGTAGAGACAGAGTGGCAAAAATTGAGGAAGGAGAAGCGGTAGCCAAAAATCAATTAATTGAAGATTTATTAGATCAACATGGTCCTGGGCGTGTGGTTTTTAGAAATACAAGATCTGCAATGAGCGGATTTCCAGCGCGAAAGGCACATATAACTCCTTTGGAAGTAGAAGCCAATCAGGAGAAGTGGGGGCAACGCTTATCAAAAGAATATGCCGATGACAATGAAGGGGAGCTCTCTGAGCCTATAAATCAGAAATTTTGGTTTTCGGAAGACCCGCGTGTAATCTGGTTGGTAGCTTTGTTGGAGCAATTAAACCCAGCCAAAGTAGTGTTGATTTGCAGAAGTAAAGGGAAAGTATTGGCTTTGAAGAAGGCTTTACAAAAGCTCATTAGTACAAAAGTAGGAGTGTTTCATGAAGATCTCACTATTGTCCAGCGCGATAGAAATGCTGCTTGGTTTGCCGAGGCAGATGGCGCACAAATATTATTGTGCTCTGAAATAGGCAGTGAAGGACGAAATTTTCAATTTGCACACCATTTAGTATTATTCGATTTACCCGCGCACCCTGAGTTATTAGAACAGCGTATTGGTCGTTTAGACCGTATTGGACAGTTGGAAGATATTCAAATACATGTGCCTTATCTGAAAGGTAGTCCGCAAGAAATATTGGTTCGTTGGTTTCATGAAGGCTTAAATGCTTTTGAAGAAAACATAGAGGGAGGAAACCAAATAGGACAGCTGTTTAAAGATCGCTTGGTTGATGTAGCTTTGGCGGCCTCTTCAACCGATATCAGCGCGAAGTTGAATGTTTTGATTGTAGATACGGCCAGTTATCAAAAAGAGTTAAAACGAACATTAGCGAATGGACGTGATAGGCTGCTTGAAATGAATTCATTCAGACCATTGGTGGCTGAGAAGTTGGTGGATAAAATACAAGCTGCTGACCAAGACTTAGAACTTGAGATATACATGACTAAGGTATTCGGACATTTTGGAATTGAAATGGAGGACTTGGCTCCTAGAACTTACTTGTTGCATCCGGCACAGGCGAACAGAGAGGCGTTTCCGTCTATTCCTGATGAGGGTGTTTCAGTGACCTTTGATCGAAAACGAGCCTTAAGTCGAGATGATGTAAGCTTTATTAGTTGGGATCACCCAATGGTAACTGGAGCTATAGATATGGTACTTATCATGGGTGCTGGAGCTGTTAGTTATGGGGTATTGAGAGGAACCGGGGGAATGGGTATTTTATTGGAAGCGATATTTGTACTTGAAACATCGGGAAAAACAGGGGTGTATGTTGATCGTTTTCTGCCCAATACTCCTTTGCGCGTTGTTGTAAACCACACGGGAGATGAAGTTACGGTAGATTATCCTGTGGATTTGTTGAACAAGCAATTGAGAACCGGCCAATTAGAGGGACTTATTGAAAATGAAACGATGGTGGAGACTATAATTCCCAATATGTTAAGGACAGCTGCAGAGATAGCAGAACAACTGAGAGGGGAGGTTATAGAAGCAGGTCTCCAGTTGATGAACCAAACATTGGACCATGAAATTGGACGTTTAGCTTCATTGCACAAACGAAACAGTGCCATTAGGCCTGATGAAATTCATAGAGCACTAGAGGATAAAAGGATGCTGACGGCATTGATTGGCGATGCACGAATTCGAATGGATTCGATCCAACTAATTAAAGAAGGCGACATTTAAGCTTTTGCTTTTCTTAGATTTTTGACTTCAATTCCTCGAAAAAAAAATAGAAAATTTAAAATGTACTTTGTGAGTTTGCTCCAAGGTTGTTGACTCTAAAATAATAATACTATAATGAATATATACGCACAAATAGAAGCAGAAATTATAGCTGCCTCAAACATTGTAATCACAGCGCATAAGTCTCCCGATGGCGATTCAATTGGCAGCTCGCTAGGCTTATTGCATTTTATTGAAAAATTGGGTAAAACAGCCACTGTTTGTCATCCGGACAAGGCGCCAGGTTTTTTGTATTGGTTAGATACCTCTGCTTTTCTGATAATGACAGAACAGCCAGAGGAGGTAGCTAAAGCCTTTAAAGAAGCTGACTTGGTATTTTGTCTGGATTACAATGCTACCAGCCGTATTGGGCCTGAAATGCAGGCCTTGCTAGAAGCCGTGACATGTAAAACAGTGATGATTGACCATCATTTGAATCCTGAGGAATTTCCAACTTTACTTGTGTCTGAAACTTCCGCTTCTTCTACGTCAGAATTGGTTGTCGAGTTAATCGAACAATCTGGCCATGGCGAGTTACTTGATCAAAAAATCGGAACTCCTTTGTACCTCGGTATTCTGACAGATACCGGAAGTTTTAGGTTTCCATCTACGAAGCCCCGCACGCACGAAGTATTGGCAAAGTTATTGACCGCAGGAGTTGAACATCATTTAGTTCATGAAGTGCTAAGCGATAACAACACAGCGAGCCGTTTGCGTTTGCAAGGTTATGCGATGTGTGAAAAGTTGGAGATTTTGGAAGACTATAAGGTGTCCGTTATTTCATTGTCGAAAGAAGAATTAGCGAAGTACAATTACCAAAAAGGAGATACTGATAGTTTAGCAAACCTGGCCTTGTCTATTAAAGGGATGAAGGCGGCAATTGTGTTTTCAGAAAGAGATGGTATCATGAAAATATCTTTCCGTTCTAAGGGAGAGGAGAACCCAGTGAATGTGATGGCCGCGGAACATTTTAATGGCGGGGGGCATGCAAATGCTTCAGGAGGTATGAGTGATTTAACAGTGTCTGAAACCTTGGATAAGATTAAAAGCTTAGTGCCCAAGTATTTCTCGGCTCAGTAGGTTGTAGATACTTGGCGATGTGCTCATGGATATGCTTGTTTTTTGAAGGTGTTCGTATTCGAGTTTCACTTCGTTGTGAGGCGCTTATGAGCTTTTTCAAAGGACGCATTCCGTTACCTCTACTCGGCGAGGGGTTATCTATTTGATGATCCCTCGTTTTATTCTTCTACTTCAATAAATCGCTGGCTTTTTCCGTCAATGAGTTCATCGGTCTTTTTATCAAAGCCAATAATTTCCCCTAAGCTGTCTCGTGTAAAATGAAACCATCGTTCGGCGTATATGTCAAAAAACAAATCTTTCTTGTAAGGATAATCGCTAAGTCCACGTGCTTTGAATTGTCTTTCTAAAATATCAAACTCGGGGTCAGAGTTTATCGAGTTTTCATCAGATGCGGTTGGAATTGTAACCAGTTTGTCGGATTCAGATCCTGCAAATTCAAAAAAGGCTTCCCACATTTCGTCAGCCATTCCGACACCACCAATTTATAGTGACACGTTTTTTGGACCGATAGATTGGGTTCTAATTGAATTGGATATAGTTGCAGATTCTTGACACGAAAAAATCAAGAATATAGACAGCGTATTGATAAAACTTAGTGCAGTTATCCTCACATTCATTGAATGTGAGATGATTTTTAAAAATGTAAGAGCGTCTTGGCTGAGACTAGGCATATTGTTAGGTATGCTTTTCCGCTCTTCCAATCAAGCTAGTTTATCTTTTTTACTTGTTGAAACTTGATGCCTAGAGTGTGCTCGTAGTGCCGTAAAGTCCGCACTTCAGTTGAGTTCACAAAACACATAGAAATCCCTGCTTTTCCGGCACGAGCTGTACGTCCACTGCGGTGTGTATAGTATTCATTGCTTTCTGGCAGTTGATAATGTGCAACGAAAGTCAAATCAGAAATATCAATTCCGCGTGCCGCAAGATCTGTGGCAACAAGAATGCGTAATGTTTCATTTTTAAATGCACGCATGACCTTATCCCGTTCTTTCTGAAATAGATCACCATGAATGGCATCTGTGACTATATTCTTTGCTATCAATTGCAGGGAAAGCTTTTTGGCAGCAGCTTTTGTTTTACAAAAAATCACCCCTCGGTTGTCTTTCTCAGATGCTAAGAATTGCTGCAGAGCATACAATTTATCTGGGTCCTCGCAAACGACATATTGGTGGCTGATGTTTTTATTGACGACATCGTTTTGACTCACTTCAATGCGTTTAGCACTTTTGTCCAAGTGCCTTGATATGATTTCTTGAATACCATGCGGAATTGTAGCTGAAAATAGCCACTTGTTTTCAATGGAAGGAAGGAAACTCAGTATTTCATTCAATTCATCTTTGAAGCCCATGCTCAGCATTTCATCTGCTTCATCCAACACCACAGTTCTTACTGAGTCAAGATTAACAGCTTTGCGTTTTACCAAATCAATCAAACGGCCGGGTGTAGCCACTACGATATGGGTTGGACGTCGCAATGCGCTCATTTGGCGCTCAATGTGTTCTCCACCATACACCGCTTCTGTGTATATTTTGTCAGAATACTTTGTGAACTTGAACAGTTGCTTGGCCACTTGTATTGCCAGTTCACGTGTTGGACATAGAATTAAGCCCTGCACAGAATTCATGTTCGCGTCCATTTGGGCCAACAAAGGAAGACCGTAAGCCGCTGTTTTTCCCGTACCTGTTTGCGCCTGCGCAACAATATCCGTTGCACCCGACATCAAAACTGGGATGACCTTCTTTTGAATATCAGTAGGCTCAATAATATTTAATTCAGCTAGTCCTTTTACAAAATCGGAGCCAATACCTAGTTTTTCGAAGTCTTTCAAAATAGATGGGTTGTTAATTGGCCGAAAGGTACGCCAAAGTTGGACTTATGACTAGAAAAGTCTATGTATGTCTGCGACCATCTCAAACGGGCTATTGTGATTTCATTTACTGATCTTTTCGGGTGCACCTTTGTCATTGTTGCAGAAGAAAAAATAGTTCAAATCAAACAAATCAAACAAGAATTTAGAAAAGAAAAAATGGTGTTTTATGCTTCAGGCATATTTGATTTAGTG
Organism: Gammaproteobacteria bacterium; assembly: GCA_047615865.1. Taxonomy (GTDB): domain Bacteria; phylum Bacteroidota; class Bacteroidia; order Flavobacteriales_D; family Sanyastnellaceae; genus JADFAK01. The sequence goes on along the minus strand of JBLHIB010000045.1, from coordinate 6,075 downwards.
CTCAAGACGATGTTGGAACTGAATAAACTGCATTAAAAGTTATTGATTCAGTTTCTCCATCTGACTTACCCGATTCTTATTGCAATTTCGAATTGCTACTTACTTTCAGCTAATTCTGTTGAACGCATCCAAATTGGAATCCGTTTCAGGAAATGAGTATTGTAGTGATGAAGTTACCTTTCGACAAATCTATTGATCCAATTGCCGGAGAGCATAGACGTGAATGCTGGACAACCTCTAAGGCCTTGACGCGTTGCCGCGTCTTTTTGCGATCCTTGACCTGAACCATATGCACGAATAGCTTCATCAGTACTTCCATAACAAATGAAAAACATATACGCATTGCACAAAGCTTCCATTGATCCAGGATTTCTTGAAACAACGGTCTGGCGCAATACACTTGATCGGCTTTGTGGGAAATAGTTATAAGAAATCCTGCTTCTTATAGTGAGTGTATGACCCAATTCATGAAATATCGTTGGAACAATACCCAAATGCCGATTTCTCCAAATGGCGCCATAGGTAATGAGGATGCCACGCGCTTCATTAAAGAATCTTGTGGTAGGTTCATCAAAAATTGGGTTTGCTCCACCAGTAAGTTTTGCCCGTCCTCCGCGTCCTGCCTCCTCGGCTATAATAATCCCTTCAGGTTTATGGTTTATAAACCATTCAAGGTGTTCAGGAGGGATTGAATTCAATGTTCTGTCAATAATGTTAAGATCAGTATTATTGACTTGGTATATTGGAATTCGTGTTCCTTGAGAATTATAATATTCTACATCTATCAATTGTTGATTTCTATGCAACTGAAATAAACGTCTTGCCCGGGTATTTTCTCTTCCCCAAGACATACCAAGTGGCCCAGCATAATTAGGACTAGCCCATCCGCCTGCACGGCCATATCCTCCTACAATAATGTCACGCGACATTTTTCCTCCCAATATAAATATGGCCATATCTGAAACGTATGAATTGAAAAATTGGTAGCAACCATCACGTCAAAATCATGTTGTAAAATGTTTTTTTACCTGCTTGATTCATTCCATTTTCCAATCATAATCATGTTTATTAAGCTTGAAAAACAATATGGATTTGGACGTTGCTACAATTCCAAATATAAGAATTACAGGGATAAGTGCGAACAAGATTGAGTGCTTGTTTGCGATTCTGGAATAGTTTTAGTCAAGATCATAGTCTTCTGAATAACCCAAGAGTACTCATCCAATGTATTGACTTGAAATAACATATGGAGTTTTCTTGTAAAACTAAATTTTGGAGGTGCTTCTCAAGGAATTCAACCAATTGAGAATCTCTGAAGTTATAATTACCTCGCGGAAGGCTAGGGATGAAAAATTGCACTAAATACACGCATAGATCACGGTTAAGAGATTCAGAGAATATTTTAATTTCTGTTCAGTTCCTTGATGTTTTCGTGACGAGATAAAACAATGTGCTCCAACGAGATAATTCACAATTATCATATATTCGCTGTCCAAATAAAAATACTGGATATGATGCCTCAAAAAGTGATTTTGGTTCCCGTTGACTTTAGCAAAGTTTCTGAAGTATGTGTCAACCACGCTTGCAGCATAGCCCAGAGGGTTGGGGCCGATATCCACCTCCTGCACTTGGTCGATAAGGAAAAAAGTCTGGCAGATGGACGAGCCCAATTGGATGCTTTTAGCAAGGAAAGACAAGCAATAGAAGGTAGTGAAGTGAAGTTCCTTGAAACAGTGGAGGTAGGGAATATTCTCAAGGCTATTGGCGAGAAGGCTGAAGAACTCAAAGCGAATCTGGTAGTGATGGGCACACATGGTCTTCAAGGACTAGAGTATATAGTAGGCACTCATGCAGTGAGAATTATTGGCACGGCGGATGTTCCGTTTGTAATTGTGCAGGAAAAAGAAATTTCCAAGAATGGCTATGAGAACATCATAGTCCCCATAGAGATTGAGGCAGAGTCAAAACAAAAACTTTCATTAGTCGTGCAGATGGCTAAAACCTTTGATTCTGCAGTCCATCTTGTAATGCCATATGAAAGCGATGAATTTCGCCGAAATGCCCAAGAAAGAAACCTGAGTTACGCTTCTGGATTCATGAAAAAAAATGGGGTAAGCTACACAGCTACCGTTGCCGATCCAGAAAATGACGATTTGGATGAAGCCGCCATGCAGCTGGTTGAAGAAAAAAAAGGAGATCTTATTGCTATTATGAATTGGCACGAATCCAGAATCATTGGAGGCATCGGGTCCGACGACACTCAGGATATCATTATCAACAAGAATATGGTCCCCGTATTGGTCATGAATCCCACCTTGATCGGAGTATCACATCTATTGATTTGATGATCAAAGTTTTTCTTTCTGCTTATGTACTACCTTTTTTAATCTCGACAATTGATAGACCCCGAATCGAGTTTAGGAAACGTGTTGAACTCTAAAGTTTTCACAGATATCGAATTCTGCCCGTGCTAGCCAAGCAATGGTAACTTAGACAAGGGCGGCTGAAATTTTATTTTTCACTTGCCAAAAGTGGGATTATATATTTCAATACAATTTCGAAGGGTAATTTGCTTTTCCAGTTTCCATAGTTGCTTCAAATAAAGACAAAAGCAGCGTTATAGTCCTCAAGAATCATCATACAATGGCCACCATTTCCCGAGGCAAACAGTGCTTCTGTTTTGTTGTCTCTATATTGCAATACTTCGCGATACCACAAATAGCCATATTTAGCCGAACTATATTTTGTGTTTTTAGTTCTCGCCCAATATAAAAATGACATAACGACATCGTTCTTACAGTTAGTCGATTCAGCGATCTTGCTTAGTAAATTTCATAATTCGTCGTTTGTCACTGATAATTTCAATATAATACAGCCCATTGGACAATGCTGAAACGTTGACGATATCTTTCGTTGTGCCGGACATTAAAATTTTACCATTGAGAGTGAAAACTTTGTAGGGGCAATCGAAATTTGAACTATTGAAATGAATCAATTCGGCTGTTGGATTTGGATAAATGAGAAATGCACTTTCAGTTATTAAGTCATCCGAAATCTCAGTAACAACTCCAATAACGTTAATAGATCCGACCATTCCATGCGACTTTTCATGAGGAGTACATACATATTCATAGAGGCCGACTATTTGTGGGACATATTGAAAGAAAGTGTCTCCTGGTGCTTGCCATATTTGATCGAACGTCTCAGCTCCAGAGGGAATGTTAGTAGATGTAATAGTGTGAATCATGGCAGGAACATCCAAGGGAAGCCACTGAACTGTGTCTCCAAGTTGAATCGTAATGTCGGGTGAAAAATTTAGTTCATCAACGAATTGGAAATATCCATCCCAAACATTTACTATGTGGAGGGTTGCGTGAGATGCAAATGATGATAGGATTATAGTGAAAGCTAGAATCAATTTTTTCATGTGTTCCGTCTTTATTTGTTTGTTGTGTCTGGAATGCGGCTAGGCCTGTACGTGCTTAAAATTAGCTTTTATTCTCGAGGGTGCAAGTCACAGATTCTCTGCGGTAATGCCTGACAGTTTTAGCAAATAGCAAGTTTGGGCTTAGCCAGCCTATGCAGTTGGTGCATTCAAAGAATTTGCCTGTTTTTTAAAGGTACTCGTGAGACCATACAAAATCAATATTGGATTAAACCATTTACTTCCTTGCTTCTAAAAGAGTAGCGAGTTCATTGCCATAGTTTACGAATGCTATCGTTTCATCTGTTCTGGCCAACTTAACCTTGTCAAATATCAAAATGGCCTCTCCATTACTTTCCAAATGATACATTTGATGGTTTTCAAAAAAGCGAATTATTTCATCAGAAAAAAAGGATCGAATTTCCTGCTCATTGTTCCCCATTATTAGGAATTTTTTCGAAAAATCTGAGTACATCTCAAAATCGATGTCTTTATATCCGGAAAAGGCCAGTACACGATCAAATATTCGATCAAAAACGCCTTCTTTTTCCATTGAGAATACAGGCACTTCTTTATTCAACTTTAGCATCATTACTGTCGCTGTGAATACTTCAGCAGTGAAAGCAGCTCCTTCGTTGAAAGTTACATCAGCAATCTCCCAGGTCACATTAAGATCCTTAAATGTTCCTTTTATGCAATTTGATTTCCGTTCGATAGGGCGAATCTCAAAAAAATGAAAATTTCTTAGGTAAGAAGTATTCCAATCGACTTGACTGGCAAATTGGTACTCTTTCTCTTGAGCCAAATTTTGCAGTCTGATTTGTCTGGGAGAAAGTTTAGTGGCAAAATTGGTTAAGGAAATTTTCAAAGCTCTATTGTGCGTAGAGGATGAGACGTGTGTGTCCAATCCAGTTATCACTACGTCACCTCCGGCATCTCGAGCCATTCTTAAATAATCCACGAGATATTCCATAAATGTCATGCCAACCAGTCTTGTTTTAGATAGATCGATCGTAACATCAGTGCCTGCAGGAATACTATTCGTTAGCTCGGCTATTCTTGGAATGTTTAAGAAACTGGCAATTCCTTCAATCTGTAAATTGTATTTGCCATCTTTTGATATGGAGACCTTTGTTTCTTTCGAAAAAATTTCCTTAAAAAACTCTCCGACGGGCATTCGTGATAGCAGAATGTGCACGAGTAGAGTGAATAAACTTCCTCCAAGTATTCCCCAAAGTAAATCTGAGTACAAAGTGATAACAATAGTTACCAGCATGAAAATGAGTTGCTCAAGTCCCATCGCATAAATTTTCTTGAATACGGTAGGTGATGCTAATCTAAATCCAATGTATACCAATATCGCTGCCAAGGCTGCAAGCGGAATCATTTGTATTACAGGTGCAAGAACTAAGATGAATAGAATGATTAAGACACCATGATAAAAATTTGACCATTTGGTCTTGGCATTGTTATTTACATTAACAGTACTTCGGACTATAACCGTAATAATTGGGAGTCCCCCGATAGCTCCTGATATGGCTGTTGCGAGGCCTACGCCGATTAGATCTTTATTCAGATTAGACTTTCTCTTATAGGGGTCTAGTTTATCAACTGCTTTGGCCATTGCAAGCGTTTGTATGGACGCTATGAGAGAAATAGATAAAACTGCTAACCAAAATTGGTAATCACCTATTCTATCAAAATTGGGAAACATTATTGCCTCTCGCAAATCGTCAGGTATCGCTATCAATTGTTGAGGACCAACGTCATAGCTCCTTCCTAATAAGTCGATGGAGTGAGGCTCAAAAAAGTTAAACAAATAAGCTGCAATTACTGACATAACCAGGACCCAAAGAGAAGCAGGGAAATAGTGAAGAAGCCTGGATTGTATTTTTGGGATGATGACCAAAATAAGTATTCCAATCAGGGAGATGCCAATTATTACAGGATGAATATTCGGTATTTGAACAACGATTTCCTTCAATAGCTCTATCGTGGTTTTGCCGATAGGGTGAGTGCCCATAGCTACATGTATCTGCGTAGAGAATATAATGATCCCAATAGCCACCATTACACCTTGTATCACTGAGGATGGGATAACCTCGGCTATTCGACCTAGTTTCAATATCCCTAAAAAGACTTGAATAATTCCTGCCACGCACACAGCCGCCAAAACATAATTGAGTGTTTGATCTGATCCATCATTAAGGGAGTAGCTAGCAGAAAGAATAACCGCAATGAGACCTGCAGCAGGGCCATTGATGGCAAGGTGGCTTCCTCTAAATGGAGTCGCGACTATCCCACCAACAATTGCTGATATTAAACCTGCAATAGGTGGTGCACCCGAAGCGGCTGCCACACCCAATCCCAAGGGCAGGGCCACTAAAGAAACACTTATTGCGGCTAAGAAATCCGATTTCCAATTGGTGACAATGCCTTTCCAGCCGCTCTGAGGTATCTCATGTAAAGTCATAATTGGCGCAAATTGTTAGATAAGTTTTCCAAAAATAACGAAACTAGCAGCAATTGAAAAACCGAAAGTGTAATGAAAATTCTTTATTGAGTTTGTGAAAGAGCAGATTGGATAAAAGTTGAATTAATTTGCGCGGACATGGTCTGGAAAAAACTGAATGTATAATCTGTGGTCCAGT
>JBLHIB010000044.1:0-23451 GCA_047615865.1 Gammaproteobacteria bacterium | reverse complement strand
TCCATTTCTAAAGACGTGCGAAATGGTCATATTTGCAAGGGAATTAAGATAATTGATGGTGAAGTTGAGCAATCGTTTGAAGAACGTGTTCAGTTATTTCACTTTGAGGATTTTAGAACAATGCTAGAAAGCGCGGGTTTTCAAATTGAAACGGTCTTTGGCTCATATTCACTGGATTCACTTACCGATGACTCACCGAGATTAATAATTGTAGCTAAAAAGAAGAGGAATGCACCAATCGTGGATTGATATTATCTTAATGTTTTCTGTAGTTATGATTACGGGCATGATTGTTATCGTGTCTGGAAAGTCTCTTCATAGCAAAAGCAGATTGCTTTTGGCTTTCAGTGGTGCATTTTTATTGGGATTGTGTTTGTTGCAGTTATTCCCATACGTATTTAGCGGTAGTTTGAAAAGCCCAGGTATTTGGATTATCGGAGGTTTTTTGGTTCAGATTATGCTCGAGTACTTCTCTGAAGGGGTAGAACACGGTCATTTTCATAGCGATGAAGATAATCATGGGCATGATAAAAGCTTTCCTGTGGTCGTCTTAATTTCGATAGGAATACATGCGTTTTTTGAAGGCATGCCCTTTGGTGGTCATGATCACGGACATAGCCACTCCTTATTAGTTGGTATACTGCTGCATAAGGTCCCCGTGGCGCTTGTTCTATCGGGAATGATGGTCGCGGCCAAGTTTGCTCGTTGGAAATCACTTGTGCTCCTCGGACTATTTGCTTTTGCTTCGCCTGCTGGAGCGCTAGTTTATAAAGGTCTAGCTTCTGTTGATATCGGAATTGGAGGTGATCTACCCTATATTGCCAACGCCATTCTAATTGGTATCCTCTTGCATGTGAGTACGACCATTATTTTCGAGTCTTCTGAAGGGCATAGATTTAATCTCGCCAAATTTGCGACGATAATAATTGGCTTGGGACTTGCATATTTGTCGGCATGATAAAACTTATGCCGAGGATTGCCTGAGATGTACTAATTTTGTCAGCCAAAGTAGAAGACAGGTCAACTCATAAATTACAATCATATGTCAGTTATAGTAGGTAAAAAAGCTCCCTCGTTCGAGACGACAGCTTTGTTGAATGGAAATCAAATCGTCGAAGACTTTTCTCTTAACCAGTATCTAGGTGAGAAGCACGTAGTATTTTTCTTTTATCCTAAAGATTTTACTTTTGTTTGTCCAACTGAGTTGCACGCCTTTCAGGAGAAACTTGCTGAGTTCGAAAGTCGTAATTGTGCAGTTGTTGCTTGCTCTACAGACACAGAGCAGTCGCACTGGGGATGGCTTCAAGTTGCGAAGAAAGAGGGTGGAATCAAAGGTGTAACGTATCCAATAGTAGCTGATACTGACAAAACTATCGCTGATGCATATGGTGTATTGGCTGGTGAGTACGGTTACAACGAAGATGGACAATTGAGTTCAAATGGTCCTATGATCGCTTTTAGAGGATTGTTCCTTATAGACAAAGACGGAACTGTTCAGCACCAATTGGTGAATAATTTCCCGCTTGGACGAAATGTTGACGAAGCTCTTCGTATGGTTGACGCGCTTCAATTCCATGAAGAGAATGGTGAAGTTTGTCCAGCAAACTGGAACAAAGGATCTGAAGGAATGGCTGAATCTCATGATGGTGTTGCCGATTACTTGGCAAAGCACTAATAGATAATAGAATATCTTATGACTGTCTGATTGCTAATTTATTGGTGATCAGACAGTTTTTTTTGGCGTTAACTTTATTGGTTCACTTAACTCTGTGGTTGCTGTGGAAAGTGATAACCGAAGAAAATAAACATTTCAACAATTCAATTGTGAATAAAGTCGTATCTTAGAGGTACGTTTTGCGGGCATGGATTTAAACAAAGATGAAACTTTAGTTCACGAAGAAGGTGGTTCATACTTCAAGGATTTCGTGGCAATTGGGGGTCAAATTACATTGACTACCCAGCGTATTTTGTTCAGTTCGAACAGAAAAGATTCAGCCTGTCCCACTATGGAAATCCCTTTATCGGAAATAGATAAAGTAGATTATTTTAAAACGCTTAATGTCATTCCCAATGGACTGATGTTGATGTTGACCAACGGTTCTATAGACAGTTTTGTAGTCGATGACCGTGTTGAATGGAAGAACCGAATTGTGGGTTTATTGGAGTCGCGCTTGTCAGTTTAAGAGCAACAAAGAGACTTCCCGCAATTGGAAAAGCTTCTCGTAAATAGAAAACTTTACACTCGCATACCTAAATTAAGCATTGATTATTAGTGAGTTGTGCTATGGCTCGTTTTTTTCAGTGTAGTCTTTAACCAAACTTTAATTGCTTAATTCTGCTATTATGAAGACGTTTAAAACCAAATTAGTTAACGAGAAAGTAGAGTTCATCTTCATCAAGAAGAAGACCTCAAAAAGAATTTTGATTTTTGCTCACTACCTTAATTGAGCTCAATTTTTTCTTGGCTCTATCAATCAGATTGAAACCCAACTGATTTTTTCACGTACACTCAAGTAACCGAAAACTGGGATTAGCAATGCTAAGCCTGTTTAACCCAAACTCGAAAAAAGTGAAAAGGTGCAAAATTAGAATCAATGTCAAGAAGTTTGAAACGATTCAACTTTATAGAAAGAAGTACGGATTCAAAGTATTCAACCATTGCTTGAATTGATAGTTCCGATATTTCTTTCTCTATAAAGGAAATACTTTTCCTGCGTGGCTAAAACTTCGTTGGAAAGCTTCTTCGTCCAGACCCAGTTCAACGTGATTCTCACGGAAGTAAGTCAGTAGATTTTCTGTTGGCATATTTCCCGTTAGATCGTCTGTTGCCATTGGACATCCTCCAAATCCTCTGATGGCTCCATCGTATCGACGGCATCCCGCCTGATATGCAGCATCCACTTTAGACCTCCATAAATCTTGCGTCGTGTGAAAGTGTGCCCCAAATTCTACATCATTAAATTCTGGAACCAAGGTTTCAAACAAAGGTTGAATTGTCTCTTTTGAAGAGGAGCCTATCGTGTCGCTGAGCGCAATTATTTTCACTTCTAGTTCCTCAGCAAGCCGGCGCGACCATTCAGCCGCGATATTTGGATGCCAAGCCTCCCCGTATGGATTGCCAAATGCCATCGAAATGTAGACTACTAGTTCTTTACCACTTTTACTGCAAATCGACTGGATGTCTTCAACTCTTTTTAATGATTCGTCAAGCGTTGCATTTGTATTTCGTTTTTGAAATTCTTCAGAAATTGAAAACGGATAACCCAAGTAGTTTATAGCATCATGCGCGCTTGCATCTTGAGCTCCACGTAAATTGGCAACTATAGCCAATAGTTTACTCTTTGTGGTAGAAAGATCAAGCCCCTCTAGCACTTGAGCGGTGTCTTTTAGCTGAGGAATTGCTTTCGGTGATACAAAGCTACCAAAATCAATCGTGTCAAAACCCACATTTAATAGGCTGTTGATGTAGTCTATTTTAGTCTGAGTAGGAATAAATTCAGAAAGACCTTGCATGGCATCTCTTGGACATTCTATAAGTTTCATTACGTGCATTTTGGACTGTAAAGTTCGCCATAATGTAGGAACTTTCTTACATGGGCTAAAGATACTGTCTTACAGCTTTACACTTATACTGTATCTACTTTTGATCTAACCAACTAAAAGGAAGTCATGAAACGAATACTAGTTATTGACAATGACGACATTACTTTATCGCTGACGAAAAAGTTTCTTCAGAATTATGGATATGTCGTTGAAACGACGGTTAGCTCAAAAAATGCGCTCGATACATTGGCTACCTCAGATTTCGATTTGATATTGTCGGAGACTGAAATGCCCGGACTTAGTGGATTTGATATGTTGAAGGTGATGCAGAAATGCTACATCAACGTGCCAGTCGCTTTTTTAAGTTCGAGAGATGACAGAACAACTCAGGAAGAAGCCAGACACAGTGGTGCCATCAAGTTGATCAGCAAAAGGAAGGATTTTATTAATCTACCTCACATTGTTGACAAACTTTTATACGATTACTATAGGATCGTGGCATAAAGTGGTTTCTTGAAACCTAAATCGTAACTGTTACGTATTCAGTCTTGGAACATATGTGTGAAGAGATTGTGGGGTAATTAAACAACAACAAATAACTGTTGCGATGCCAAAAATGAATATCAAGAATTTCAATCATCTACCTCTAGATGAGAAGACCAATTATTTGTGGGACAACGGTGTGTGTCTCAGCCAGCGTATTGTAAGCCATGGCGACATCATCTGTATTTTTCACGTAGACGATTTTTATGTTGAAGCGGTGTATTCCAAAAACAACAATCGAGTAGATAGCATTCTTCCGATTATCAATTTGAAGAAATGGGAGATGTATGTGGATACTTTTCTAATGCAGTTGCTATATCGCTCCTAGTCAGGATCAAGGCTCCTTGCTCACGAACATCCCAGTAGCCCATTCCCATTTGCGCGAGAGCGCTGATCCAATTGTTTCTTTCTCGGTATGATAAGCTCATGTCCAATACTATGCATTGGTCCAAACTAAGCTGCGCAGAATCCCCTTCCTTCCAATCGTCATGCGGAATCAATAAACTGGTTCCTTTTTTATTGGGTAAGGATCTCAAGTTGCCCGTATGGACAATAAATTGACCCGTTTGCGTAATAGTCAATTGCGTGACACCTTTTTTCAAAATTTGCGCTCGTCGCTTATCCCAACTCATCCTCAAGTCGGACCAAGTGCATTCAACTTTTCGAGTAATATTGGCTGAATCTTGATAGGCCTGTTCATGCGCCAATAGCAATCCTTCATCCATGCCAAATATCGAAATGCATGTCGCTTTCGGAAAGGAGTGTATACATAGAAGGATATTGTCTCCCTCTTTCAAGTCTTTGATCATTGGCCAAGTAATAAGTCCGGCCAGACAAAGCCCCAAGGCCATCAACCATGGTTTTTTTGCTGAATATAGAAATAGTACTAGGGTAATTACCATTCCTAGTAGCAGAATCATTTCGACTCGATCAGAGAGTTGAATATTAACTTGTGCTCCACGTAAATTAGCCACGAAATCAGTGACTGTAATCATAAAGTAGGAGAGGTAGTCGACTATTAATTCCAACAGATTTGAAATCCATTTGATCGCAGGCAGCAAAGAAAATAGTAAGCTTGAATACAAAAGACCAGTCGCAAGAGGGATGATGACTATGTTGGCAAAGATGCCATACATTGGGAAATGGCCGAAATAGAACAAGGTCAAAGGTAGGGTGAACAGCTGTGCGGCCATGCTCACACAAGACAAATCCCACAACCAGCGAATGATTTTGAACCTAGTCTTAATCAATGAAGCTAGAAATGGGTGGAAAATAACGATGCCACATACCGCCAAGTAGCTCAATTGAAATCCAAGCTGATGGATGATATTGGGTTCAAGGCAAACAAGAAAGAAGGCCGATGCTGCAATGCTATTCAATGTGCTCAATCTGCGGCCGAGGAGGTCTCCTGTTACGAGAAAAGTAAACATGGTGGAAGAGCGCAGCACGGACGGGGAGAAGTCAGTTATTCCGGCGTAAAGCCAGATGAAAGTGATGACAACTATACCTTTGATGATTCGTAATTTTCGAAAACCTGGAGGCACACGAAGTATGGCATTGAGCACCATATATATCAGACCAACGTGCAAACCAGAAACAGCTAGAACATGCATCGCTCCAGCGCGAGCAAAATCTTCGCGCTGATCAGTCTCTAGATCGTCCTTGTAGCCCATGGCAAGGGCTTTGATTACCCCTAGTTGAGCGTGATCCAAACTCGAATTGTCCAGTGTAAGAAGCATGTCACTGCGTATAGTCGTGAATATGGATTGTTTGCATGTCGAATCTACTCGGTGAATCTCATCTGGCTGCACATAGGCCATTCCGTAGATGCCTTTTCGGGACGAATATTCTCGAAAATCAAACTCTCCTGGATTTTGCGGTCCTTGAAGGGCTTTTGGATAATTTTCGATGCAAACTGTGTTACCAACTTTAAAATATGCGGAGCTATCTTTTTTGACATACAACCAGATTGACGACCCTAGGAATGCATTGAAGTCTTCTGTTGTCGTATCTACAATTCGGCATATGTAACGGATTGATGAATTTCGTTCTCTTGCGGCACCCGTAATTTCTAATGCTGTCAAGACTTGGTTCGAGTCCGACGGGAAATCCAAGTGAACTTCCTCATTGATTTTTCCACATGTCATTCCCCAAAACAAGACCATAATGAAGATCAAAAAACCCCCTTGATGCCGTTGATGGTAACTCCAAATGCGGGTGAAGAAATAGTGGAAAATGAAGAGCAGGAAAAACAGACCTATGGCAAGTGAGTAGGCCAAAATGCTTGGCACCGAAGGATAGATATATTGTCCGCTAAAGAAGGCAATGGCGAGTCTGAAAAGGGGAGCTCTTGACCACATGTTTTGGCAGTTTGGACCAAATTAGTAGAGTCATGAAAAGCAAGGATGTTTTCGAAGCTAAACTTTGTAAGTGCGCAGTTTAGGCATTAAAGTGATCAGAATCCAGTTCAGAAAAGTGCTTGTGTTTCTTTAGAAAAAAATCAAAAAGGACATTTCGTTTGTACTTCCCTTGAAGGTTTGGGTTGTGGAGTGCCTGCTGAATGAGCTTTCTCTTTTTGTACATTTTCCCGAAGGAAGCAAAGAATGAAATATGAGCCTTAAGAACTGCCCATAAATACTTGAAATTCCCTTCAGAAAGAAAACGTAAGGCTGCAACTCCGTCTAGTATCAAACGGCAATACAAATGGAGTAGAAGACCGGACGAAAAGTGATTCTTGGTGATGAGAAATAGATTGTTCCTGAAATTCAGGTAAGTCTTAAAGGGATTCAGCTGGTTCAAGGTGCCGCCACCCACGTGGTAAACTGTTGAATCGGCGCAGTAGCCTATTCTATACCCACGGTTTTTTAGGCGCCAACAAAGGTCGATTTCCTCCATGTGGGCAAAAAAGTCAACGTCGAGACCTTCTACTTCATTGAATTTCTCTGCATCAATGAACAAAGAAGCTCCCGATGCCCAAAATACCTCTCGTGAATCGTTGTATTGACCAAGGTCTTCTTCGTACTCGTAAAACATGCGGCCAGCGCAAAATGCAAATGCATTTTTATCCAAATAACCACCAGCAGCGCCGGCATACTCGAAATAATCTTTGCGGTTGTAGTCTCTGATTTTGGGCTGACAAGCGACAAAATCCATCTCCTTCATTGTGGCAAGAACAGGAGAGATCCAGTTGGGTGTAACTTCAACATCCGAATTCAGAAGGACGTAATAATCTGCAGGAATATATTTCAAACCTGCATTGTAGCCTTTTGCAAATCCATAATTGTGACCATTCTCCTGAACATTGACAGTAGGGCAGGAGGCCCGCACCCAAGCCAATGAATCATCAGTTGACCCATTGTCAATGACCCATACCTCAGCTTCCGGACTGCAGGAGACAACGGTAGGAAGGAATTTCTTTAAAAAGGAAAGGCCATTCCAATTAAGAATGACAACGGCAATTTGATCCAAAATCGGCTTATTTTATCTTGGGTTGAAAAATAAGTCTTCTAATTCACTTCGCTCGAACGAAGTGTTCTTATTCTGATCTAAGTTGTCTTGCTGAGAATAATGAAGAGGATTATTTCGATCCATCATAACAGTTCGCCATCCGAAATTTTGAGTTTCACCTAGAAGATCCGAGTGAAGTAGAACGAAACTTGTGGCTAAGCCTGAAGGAGCGTAGAATAAAAAGCGCTTGTCATTGGTATTGGCAATCGAATAATAATGCCAAATCTCATAAGGATGCAATTCAGATATATGGGGGCGTTCAACCCGAGTGTTAGGTTTGCCATATTTCAAATACACACGTCCTTGATCCGTTTCCCAACCCTCCAATATTTGAGTACCGAATTCACGATCACAGGCCACTACTTCTCTATAGTATTCATTCCAAGCTTGTTCTGGATTCAGAGGATTACGTGCAACCCAAAAATTGTAGAAGTACTTCTGTTGAATCGTTAAATCTCCTGGCAAAACGATGGAATGCATAGCCTTAACCTCTAAAGTAGAGGCTGTTGGAGTGAATGAACGAATATGTGGCATAATTGAATCTCTTGATTCGAAATTCGCCACAAATGTCCGCGTTACGTCAACCGGAGGAGGACCTTCACCCTGAAATTTATTTCGTTTGATTTTTAAGCGTTGAGAAGCCACAGGTTGATTGCCTCGATTGCGAACCTCTATGACCAGATCATAATCCCCAGAACTCAACTCACTTATGTCAAAAGTCTGAAACATAGGCACAACATCTTTGGCTTCTGATCGACGTATCACTTGCTGGTTTGCAGCAATTTTTCCACTAGTGTTTGATTCAATATAAGCGACAAGCGCAAATAAGGAATCATCTCCAAAGATCATGTTGGCGTTATACACTTCAGTATAAAAGATCAAATCATTGAAATCTGATGGGAAGTAATTGTCTACATAAGGCAACATATCATATCCCGACTTACTCAGATCCGATTGCTCTGCAGCCACTGCGTATGCCTGCACAAGCATGATGTCGCTTACGAAACACTGATCCTTTGGATTACTCACCATCAAGGGCTGAGAGAAAGTCTCAGGTTCCTGCGTAGGATCGAAGACGTCATTTAGCTCGATTTCGACGATATAGGCACCGTTTTTTAGCAAAAAACGCTGCACATCCATGAAATCTTGGTAGTACCCAGTAGGTATTTGTGGACCGTCAATTGTGAGTTTTTTAAAATCTATGATGTCACTTCCTTGCTTGATTATGATCGTAGCGCTGACTTGGGCTTGATCTGTAGAATCGTTTATAGCCCTATGTTCTAGAGACAATCCCTTGAAGTTCATGTGGGTTTCTACATAGGGAGTTCCATCAGGAAGTTGGTAGACTTTGTAGTCAAACCACGCCTGAAGGTTGCCAGCATGTAAACTTGCTGCGCAAAAGACGAAAAATAGGGCACTGAAAACGACTCGAATCATAGGTGGTTATTGGGACACAGTGTAAAGTTAACAAATGCTTTTGGAGCGGCGTTGCAAAAATTACTGAATCTTTTTGGTTCAAAGGCTTGCCGTATTCAAAAAGCAATGTAATTTTGCACCCCAATCGGAGAGATGGCAGAGTGGTCGAATGCGGTGGTCTTGAAAACCATTGTACGGCAACGTACCGGGGGTTCGAATCCCTCTCTCTCCGCTTTAATAAAGGCACTGACTTAGTCAGTGCCTTTTTCGTTGCTGCGAGTTTTCAACTATTGCTGTCTTCCCTTTGCCTCCATCAGGATTTCTTCCTGCAATCTCCACTTCTCACCCACAACCCAATAAACCCACGAGTCTAAAGGCAAAATGGACTTGTCGTGAATGGCTTACACGCTTGGCAATTGGAGAATTACAGACGTAGATTTTAATTATGTATTGTTTGAGAGCATATGCGTTCACCTGCTTAGTCAAGTGTTATTGGTAAATAGAAGAATGTTAAACCGCATTGTCTTTCTAAAACAAACCAGGATGGAGTGCACTCATTTGGACTCTTCGTGATGATTTTCTCTGAACATGGTGCGAATATCTCTCATCCAAATTGGCATCTATTTAATCTCAAAAATGGGTTCCTTGGATACCTCACGACAAACCAGCAATGGTAGAAAAAGTTCGAAACCTATGTTTTGGAACATTTGTTCGATGAATTCCTCTCGGTTACCAACTTGATACTTAAGTTCGGGTTGAGCGAATCGACCTTGCTCCGGTAGCTTAAAAACCGGACCGGATTCAGGGCTTTACAACACCTAAAAAAAATCGTTTTGATTATGCCAGAATATTGCTGGAGCAAGACGATTTCCGAATACGTTTTCGACTGGAAGTCGGCTTGATTTTTACTTGATTAAAACCCATTGATTGATGAAAATAATTCAATTCCTGCAAATATTTTTTTTGCTCTACGTCCTATTCAACTCAAGGTTTATGTGTGCCCTTGCCTAAATGACCGCATCATGGCTTTACGGCACATGCGCCTTCGAAGATGAAGTCTGCGGCAGTTCCCTGCGACTTGACAACTGCGGGAATAGTGGTGACTGATGGCTATTGAGTCCGAGATACTGTTAGCCTTTCCGGAGCACCAGCCGTGATGACCTAACTTGGCCTTAAGCGAGTCGTGCGAGTTCAAATCATCCGCTGCCATTGTAGGAATGGCAAACGCTTTCGTGAATAGTTAAAAAGGCTCTTCAATGGAAACAAATGTCTACGCCGAGCTTGTACTCATTTTGCTCGCACGTTAGTTTTTCATTCCACATACTTTTTTTGTTGCCGTAAGTTTTCAACCATTGCCGTCCTTGCACAAGAGCCTTGAAGTCTTCAATTGACTAGCTCTGCTTCCTATCTTTACTCTGCTTAAAACCAATAGTCTAGAGATCAGATAGACTTATCGAGATTATCCTACACATTTGACAGATTCAATCTTACGAACCTAGATTGTTGACAGCGTATCAGTTCTAGGCACTTATGTGCACTTATTATTCAAACTATTTTATCATATTTAAACCAACACAAATGGCTAATTATAAAATTACCCAGCGACTAACACAAATTGATGCGGTAACGGACGAGTGGAGAGATTTAATTCGAGTGACATTCCCAGCAGGGAAGACTGGCTCGGTGACAAGTAACACAGTAGTTGGACACCAACGTACTATTGTTATAACAGTAACTGACGACCCTCATGCTGTGTCTCCTATGACTTATTCGCCTACTTATTTTAGAGTAATTGGTGAGACGCGTGTCGAAACTGAAGTAGTAGAGGATGGAAAGAAGAAAGGTCAGAATTTCGCAATATATGATGACATTATTAGTCTGGCTGCATAGACCGCAGCTTATATTGATTTTAATGTTTTATGTAGGAATCAGTTTTATTAGCCATGGACAAAGCAAAGAGTCCATGGCTAGTTTATTGGATTCATGTCGAGTACTTCGGAAACAAGGAGGATTTGAAGAGGCTTTTGATTTAGCTTCTAAAATTGAGTTGGCGGCAAAAATGGCAGGGGACACAGCTTGCTTGATCCGAGTCAATAAAGAGTTTGGAATCATATATGTAATGATTGGCAAAAAAGTAGAAAGTAAGCTGCGATTTCGAGAGCAACTTCGGTATTCATTTGCCATTGACGATAATGTTTCTAAAGCTTCTGGATTTAATAATTTGGGTGGAGCTTTCCTAAATAGCAATGAGGTTGATTCTGCGCTTGTTTACTTCATCAAGTCAATGGAACTAAAAAAGGAAATTGGAGATGACAAGGGTTATGCAATAGCTTCAACAAATCTTTCTTCGGTTTACAAGAGAATGGGATTGCGTGAAGAAGCAGAAATTTTGTCAAGAAATACAATAATTACTTTAGCGTCGCTGGATGATCTGGGACCATATTACACAAGTCTAGTCAATTATGCGGGACTATGTATTGACTATGATGAATACCACATTGCAGATTCATTGCTGAAGATGGTTATCAATCATTCAGATCAAGGACTTTATTTTGAACAATACTTGCAAGCCTTGGAAAATTTCAGCATTTCACTTTACAATCGGACAGAATTTAGAACTGCTTATGATTCCTTGGAATCACTTAATATTCAAAAAGATATATTCATAGGCGACAAAACTCATGCTCGTATTCAAGTGCTTGAAATCAAGCATGCCAGAGCAGAAAAACAATTAGAAATAGATCGTTCGGAGCTGCTCGCGGAAAAACAAAAATCTAAAATCCTATTTCTTCTAGTAGGGTTAATCCTAGCCTTGGCCGGTGCTTTACTTTGGGTTGTTAATGTTAGAAAAAATAGCCGTGAGCGAACTCGAATTCTCAATCAGAGCTATGAAAAAGAAACCAAAAGGGTCACAGACTTGGTATGGCGTGAGATTGCATTATCCATTGACGGAAAGGACTCTTCCTTTGCTTCAGGAAAAGGAATGAGTAAGGAATCTCTTTTTGGTGCGATGGGAGCGCTAGAGTACCTCAGAAATCAACAAAAGAACCCTTTTCTTCAGATTAGTCTGAATCGAGCCTTGAGAGATATGTTTGTTCCTCGAGAGGGCACATCGATTGAGGTGAAATGCGAATTGGCTGATATAGATGTTGACAAGGAGTTTCGGGTAACAGTATTTAGGATTATAGAAGCTCTGTTCAAAAATTGTCTGGACTCTATTCGTTCGGGTCAGTTGCGAATATCCATACGCGCAGACGATAATAAGATGGATGTTGAGTTTGACGTACCTGGTGAACTGTTGGAGAAATCGGCATTGTACTTGGCTGCAGGTGCTCGATTGCACGAAATCAAAGGCAAGATGAAAATACGTTCTGGGAATGCTGGAATGCTTCTTGACGTTACGATTCCTCTGCCCAAAGCCACGCAGCCGTCTTAAGCTTTGGCTGTATTTGATCATTTGCCAACGGCTAAAGCACCTGTATTAAAAGCTTCTTATCCTTTCTTCTTGAAAGAGTTGATTGCATTGATCGTGAACTCTGAGAGTACCAATTGTCCGCTCATAGCAGCTCTTTCGGCGAGAAGTTCATCCCAATTTTCAGTTCCTGACCAAGCCACTTGCTTGAGCAATCTCATCGCTTCAGGGTTACTTGTATTGAGTGTGGCGGCCAATTGATCGATTGCTTCATCCATCGCTTCTACGGTGTCGAATACATCGGTGTAAAGTCCTTTGTCCTGCGCCCATTCTGCAGATTGCCATTCAGTGGCGTTAATGGCCAACTGAGTCATTGCTGAAGTTCCAATTTTTCGTTCTACAGCAGGTCCAACTACAAAAGGTCCTATTCCAATGGCCAACTCGCTTAATTTGACCGCTGCAAATTTCGTAGCGAAGCAATAGTCAACTGCACTAGCCATTCCGACTCCACCGCCAACAGCTTTACCTTGAACTCGACCAAGGATAAATTTAGGGCACTTTCTCGCAGCGTTGATTACACGTGCAAATCCAGAAAAGAACTCCTTGCCTGTGGCAAGATCTTGGATAGAGATGAGTTCGTCAAAACTGGCGCCAGCGCAAAATGCTCGTTCGCCAGAAGATCGGAGGATAATAACATTGACAGCATCATTTTTACCAAGCGCGGTAATTGAATTCGCCAATTTGTTCAATACCCTTCCTGGAAGAGAATTGCTCAATGGGTGAGAGAAGGTAATAGTTGCGATGCCGTTGTCGATATTCGATTCAACATCTCCGAGTAGAATAGGATTATTTTCCATGGCAGAAAAAAGCCCCGCAAAAACGAGGCTAATTTTATATTAAGTCAATTATTATCTTTCGCTAAGTGGCTTGTAGTTGCGCTCATTGGCACCCACATATACTTGACGCGGTCGGCCAATAGGCTCGCTGTTTTCTACCATCTCTTTCCACTGTGCAATCCATCCTGGCAGACGGCCAATGGCAAACATCACAGTAAACATCTCAGTAGGGATACCTAGAGCACGGTAAATAATTCCTGAGTAGAAGTCAACATTAGGATACAATCCTCTTTCTACAAAATACGGATCTTTAAGAGCTACTTCTTCAAGTTGCTTGGCGAGGTCAAGAATTGGGTCATCAATACCCAATTTCTCTAGTACATCGTCTGCCGCTTTCTTAATGATTTTGGCACGTGGATCAAAGTTTTTGTAGACACGGTGTCCAAAGCCCATCAAACGGAATGAATCCTGCTTGTCCTTGGCTTTGTCAACCCATTTCTGCATATCAGAGCCGTCATCTTTAATCGTCTGCAACATTTCGATTACTGCTTGATTGGCTCCACCGTGAAGTGGTCCCCATAGAGCAGCAATACCAGCTGAGATAGAAGAGTAAAGGTTGGCTTGAGATGAACCTACAACTCTTACTGTTGCCGCAGAACAATTTTGTTCGTGATCGGCATGCAAGATTAGAAGTTTGTTCAAAGCACTTTCGATCACAGGATCGATATCATACTTATCTGTTGGCAATCCGAACATCATGTTCAAGAAATTGGCCGTGTAAGTCATCTCATTGTTTGGGTAAACAACTGGGTGACCCATTGAGAATTTATACGCCTGAGCTGCCAAGGTTGGCAATTTGGCGATCACGCGATGCATTGTCAATTCAATGTCTTTGATCGAGCGATTTGGATTTTGTGATTCAGGGTAGAACGTAGACAGCGATGCGATCATGGCTGAAAGCATTCCCATTGGATGCGCTCCACTTGGGTATGCCTCGAAGAAACGCTTCATGTCTTCGTGCACCAATGTGTGGTTCGAAATACTATTCGAGAAGTAGTCTAGCTGATCTGTATTTGGCAATTCGCCATAAATCAAGAGATAAGCGACTTCAACGAAAGATGCTTCTTCTGCGAGTTGCTCGATTGGATAACCTCGGTATCTGAGGATACCCTTCTCACCATCAAGAAAGGTAATGGCGCTTTTTGTGCTTCCAGTGTTTTTAAAACCTACGTCTAACGTAATGTAGCCAGACATGCCACGCAGCTTACTGATATCAATAGCCTTTTCATTCTCAGATCCAGTAATAACTGGCAATTCGTATTCTTTTCCATCCAGGATAATCCGGGCTACTTCACTCATCGTTCTGCGTATTATAGGTGTTTTAAAAGCATGCGCAATATAGCAAGAAAACTGCGAGTTTCAGCGCACAATTCTGTGATATCTCGCATCTGTTTTTGGCCGCCCTAAAAGTCTTCGATTCACTCTGAAAATGAGACTAGGAGGTAAAATGAACCAAGAAATATACACTTGTGTCATTTGTCCAGGGAAAAAAAACCGAATCATCACATGAAACGGCTTTTATTCAAGAAGCTGAATGGCCTCGAGTTAAATGTTGTAAGTCTATTTAAAGACAGGCTTAAATCCCTTTTGGTACTCTTGCCATTGCTCTTTAGTGGTTACAGTCTTATACTCATTCGAATGGAAAAATTTCAAGTACAATTCCAGTTGTTGAGCAGTTTTATAGCCAGTCACTGGTGAGATTGTATTGAGTTCTTCGTCAAGGAATATAATAGTAGGATAAGCGCTAACGCCCAAAGCACGTGAAAGCTCATGCACACCATTTCGACCAGATTTAGTTGGATCAAACGTTGGGTTGGTATAATCTTTTCCTTTGAAATTTATGGCTGCAGGATGCTCTGCATTGAACTTAACGGCGTAATAGTTGTCGTTTACATAATTCGCAACATCAGCATTTTGGAAAGTCTGCGCATCTAGCATTTTA
Organism: Gammaproteobacteria bacterium; assembly: GCA_047615865.1. Taxonomy (GTDB): domain Bacteria; phylum Bacteroidota; class Bacteroidia; order Flavobacteriales_D; family Sanyastnellaceae; genus JADFAK01. The sequence continues at coordinate 8,192 of JBLHIB010000044.1, read as the reverse complement.
CAAGGACCACACCAATGCGTGTACACATCCATCATAATTTTCTTCGGCACTTTCTTCTGAGCGGCTTGAGCTTCTTCTACGGTCATCCAGTTGATCAATCCACCTTGAGCAGAGACAAGTAGGGGGAGAAAGGCAACAAAAACTGCAATAAATCTGAACATGAATTCTATTTTTTATAAAAGTAAATACCCGTTTTCAGGAGAATGGTTACAATAATCCTTCCAAACGGGTATTCAAAGTTGCAAAATATTGTCTGCCTGAAAAAACATCAGGGCTTAAGGATTGTTAATCCGTTGCTAAAGCTAATCCATAATTGGAACAGATAACAACGAATTACTTCACCCCGTGCATCCATTTTTTAAGTATTGGTGACAAGGCAAACAGCAAGAGCGCAGCGACACCTATCACACCAACTCCCCAATTCAAGTAAGCTCCTGAATAGACGTCCATTTGTTCGGAGAAGCTAGCATCTTCGGCAAGAACATGTCCTGCTGCCATTCCACCGATAAGTCCACCAACGAAATTGGCCAATGAAAACGAGAGAAACCAAATACCCATTACAAAACCAACTTGTTTTGCGGGGCTAAGCTTTGTTACCATAGAAAGTCCAATCGGAGACAAACTTAATTCTCCAGTTGTATGGAACAAGTACATAACAGCAACAAAAACTAGCGCAACTTTTTCACCCTCGGCGATAGTTGTAGCGGCCCAATAGATTATTGCAAAACCAACGGCAAGTTGCAAAAGACCCAAAGCAAATTTAACGGGAGTGTTTGGCTCAGACTTTCTATCTCCAAGATACTTCCAGAGCCAAGCGAATACTGGCGCCAAGATTACGATGAACAAGGCGTTGAAAGATTGCAGCATCGATGCTGGAACTTCCGTGCCCATGACGTTTCGGTTTACAAACTTATCAGCAAAAAGTGTCAATGAGCCACCAGCTTGTTCGAAAAGTGCCCAAAAGAGAATATTAAAAAGGGCAAGCACAACAACAACCCAAAGCTTTTGACCGGCTGCTTTTTCTTCGGCTTTTGAACCGAGGTAGATCAAATAGCCAAACATACCTAAACCAACTGCCAGCAGAGTCCATTTAAGCACCTCACTATAGTTCATTAGAAAGGCGAAAAGAGGAATAGAGATTATAGAGCCGATCAAGATTGACTTATTGACACTCATTCCTAAAAACACAGGTTTTGTTTCATTTTCCTCGTTAGGAATAAGCCCTTTTCCTTCCAGATGTTTTTGGTTCTTCCAAAATACAAATAGTCCCAAAAGCATACCGAAACCGGCCAATCCAAAACCTAAGTGCCAGCTAATCTTCTCTCCAATATAACCACATGTCATTGTTGAGAGCAATGCACCAACGTTGATTCCCATGTAGAAAATATTGAAAGCAGAATCTTTGAGTTCTTCTCGACCTTCATAAAACTTACCAAGAAAGCTTGAAATGTTTGGCTTGAAGTAACCATTTCCTACTACGATCAAGGCTAAAGAAAGGAAGAATAGAGTTTGATTTGTTTCATCAATTAGGCCCATCACTGCAAGACTGAAATGACCTAGAGACATTAACACACCTCCAAAAAGAATAGCCTTTCTAAAACCAAAATATTTATCTGCAATGATTCCACCAATGAGTGGGAACAAGTAAACCATTGACGTGTATGATCCATAAATAATGAGCGCCTTTGTGCTGGCTTCGGCATCTGAAAGGTGTTCAAATAAAACCTTAACCATGTATAAGGTTAACAATGTTCTCATACCATAATACGAGAACCTCTCCCACATTTCTGCGAAGAATAAAATAAATAAAGCACGAGGGTGCACTTTTCTTTTTACCGAGATAACCAGGGGTACCCAGATGACACAAAATACCCATGACGCGATGAGTGCTACCAATGCTATATCCATATTTTCAAATGTGTTATGTGTTATTAATCAGTCCAAATGTAAAGAATATTTTTGCTAAAGGTTTTTCGAAATGAAGTCCGTCATCTTTGTAAACAAATGCAATCGTGTATTACCACCATAGATGCCGTGGTTCTTATTGGGATAAATAAAGAGATCGAATTGTTTGTTTGCTTTAACCAATGCATCAACCATTTCCATGGTGTTCTGGTAGTGAACGTTGTCATCTCCAGATCCATGCACCAGTAAATAAGGACCCTGTAGTTTCTCAACATGATTGATCGGTGAATTGTCGTCATATCCAGTTGGGTTCTCTTGCGGTGTGCGCATGAATCGCTCTGTGTATATCGAGTCGTAGTATCTCCAATTGGTTACCGGTGCCACGGCAATACCTGCTTTGAAGATATCGGCGCCTTTGGTCATGCATAGCGAGGTCATGTATCCACCGTAACTCCAACCTTGAATTCCAATGCGCTCTCCGTCTGCATAAGCTAGAGCGCCGAGGTGTTTTCCAAAGTCAATGAAGTCTTGAGTTTCAAGTTTGCCTAGCTCCATGTAAGTACTGTGCTTGAATTCACGTCCTCGGAAGTAAGTTCCTCGTGGATCGCAGGATACTACTATATAGCCCATTTGAGTGAGCATCTGATGCCACATGTATGTGCTACCTTCCCATTTATCGGCAACTGTATTGCGACCCGGTCCGCCATAGATTGCCACATATACAGGGTATTGCTTGCTCTCGTCAAAATCGGCCGGTTTCATCATCCAACAATTCAGGTCTACATTGTCGGTGTTAGTGAAAGTGAAGAATTCCTTTTTCGTCAAATTGTAAGTAGCCAAAGTCTTTTTCAACTCAGAGTTGTCTTTGAGCATTCTAATCTCCTTTCCTGTTGCATTGTGCAGAGATATATAATAAGGAGAGTTGGCGTCTGACTGGTAGTTGATGTAATACTCGAACGTGTTTGAGAACAGAGCATTATTGTGTCCAGAGCGCTGACTCAGCTTGTTAACTTTGTTTTTCTTTAGTGATCCGCTATAAACATGTTGCTCGAGCGCAGATTCTCGGCTCCCGGTAAAGAAAATTGTCCCTTTTGCCTCACTAACACCTTGGAACTCGATTACATCCCATTCCCCAGTAGTCAGCTGGCGCAATACATTTCCTTTCATGTCAAAAACATAGACATGGTTGTAGCCATCTCGTTCACTTGTCCAGATGAATGATTTGCCGTCCTTCATGAAGGTGAGATCATTCGTTACTTCCAAGTATGTATCGCTGGTTTCATCAAAAATCTTCTCGGTTTGCAGTTCAAAAGGTTGATCTAAGCTGAGATCGGTCAATAGAAACTCCAAGTGATTTTGATGTCTGTTCAGGCGCATGACACAGAGACGATCATTGTTCTGCGTCCATTTGATACGAGGAACATAGATGTCATTGCTGTTGCCAATATCGACACGTTTGGAAACCAGTGCGTTGATGTCGTAGATAAAAATACTTACCACGGAATTGGTCTCTCCAGCTTTTGGATATTTATACGTGTATTGCTCTGGATAGAGACTGCCGTATGTGGCCATTTGGAATTGCTTGACCTTAGACTCGTCAAACTTGTAGTAAGCAATGCGATCTCCTTTCGGTGACCAATGAAAACCACGAGAAAAACCAAACTCCTCTTCATATACCCAGTCTGGAAATCCATTGATAATTTCATTCTGCTTACCATCAAAAGTAACTTGAATCTCCTCTCTGAATTCTAGATCAGCAATAAAAATATTATTGTCTCGCACGAAGGCCACTAAGTTTCCTTGAGGAGAGAATTCTGCCAGTCTTTGCTGACCTATAGAAAAGTCGGCAAGTGGTAGCGTTCTATTTTTATCCCAAATGTAATAGTTGGCAGTGAACGAACGCCTGTAGATAGACTTACTTTCAGTTTGAATAAGCATCTTTTGCTCGTCGGCACTGAAGGAGTAGTCCTCAATGTTCTTTTCCGCATCCTTGAACATGCTTAAGGAAGTGGCGAGAACTTCGACCTTTTTTCCAGTTTCATAAGAATACTTGACAATTTCACTTCCATTTTCTTCTGATTGCTCTAGAGAAGTGTAATGGATGCCATCTTTCATAGAATTGATACCGCTGACATATTCAGGGCTAAATTCTCGGCTATACCAAACCTTTTCATTGGTGATTTCACCATTTTGAGCCAGAAGACTTGGTGTAAATGAGGCGTACAAAAAAATAAAGGCAATTGAAAAAAGTGATTTCACAGTAAGACTTTTCATTGAATAGTGTTGGTTAGTTCCCTTGACTTGTCAAGGGATTCTCAATTTACATGCCGCAATTAAAAAGATGAATTGCAAAATGTAAAGGTAGGAGTGGTCGAAGATAAAAAAACCTTTGCTTCCTTTGATGAGAAATGGGATCATCAGTAAATAGGAGAGACGAATGGAGCATACGTACCTGAAATTAGATAAAGAACTTGTGGAGTCAATTCGCGAAGGAATAGGCGCTGAAGCTATTTTTCTTGACGAAGAAAATATAGAGAAATACGCTCATGATGAAACGGAAGATCTCATATTCTACCCGGAGATGGTGGTTAAGCCTAGCTCTGTTGAGCAAGTTTCGTGGCTTATGAAATTCTGTAATGAAAAGAGTATTCCAGTCACTCCTATGGGGGCGCGAACCGGTCTAAGTGGAGGAGCGCTGGCGATTTATGGGGGAGTTGCTTTGTCAATGGAGCGATTCAACAGTATACTTGAAATTGATGAGAACAACCAGCAAGTGACGGTCGAACCCGGAGTGATAACTCAGGTGCTCATGGAGGCGGTAGAAGAAAAGGGGCTGTATTATGCCCCAGATCCTGCTAGTAAGGGATCCTGTTTCATTGGAGGTAATATTGCTGAGAATTCTGGCGGACCAAGGGCGGTGAAATATGGAGTGACCAAAGATTGGGTATTGAATTTGCAGGTTGTCCTCCCGTCAGGAGATGTCATATGGACCGGAGCTCATACCTTGAAAAATTCAACGGGATACAATTTGACACAACTGATTGTTGGAAGCGAAGGAACTTTGGGAGTTGTTACTAAAGCTGTCTTGAAATTGATCCCAAAACCAAGCCATAGCCTGCTGATGTTGGTTCCTTTCACTTCTGCTAGGAAGGCGTGCCAAGCGGTTTCGGCGATCTTTCGCGCAGGGGTTACTCCAAGTGCGATAGAATTCATGGAGCAGGATGCAATTGATATTACGACACAGTTTATGGGGGGATCTCCAGTAGACCTGCCCAAAGACGCGGCCGCCCATCTTCTCATAGAAGTAGATGGAAGCGATCTAGGTTATCTTATGAAGCAGTGCGAGTCAATTTCTAATACTTTGTCCGAATTTGATTGCGAGCAGATATTATTTGCCGAAGATCAATCTCAAAAAGATCGATTGTGGGCTATGAGGAGAAAAGTTGGGGAAGCGGTAAAAGCTTTTTCAGTTTATAAAGAGGAGGATACTGTTGTGCCAAGATATTATTTACCGGATCTGTTAGATGGAGTAAAAGCCCTTGGAAAAGAGTATGGATTTAGGTCGGTATGTTATGGACATGCTGGTGACGGAAACCTGCATATCAACATTTTGAAGGGTGAGTTGACTGCGAATCAGTGGGAAAATGAATTGCCTGAGGCAATTACCAAACTATTTTTATTAACTAAAAAATTGAAGGGAACCTTGAGTGGTGAGCATGGAATTGGACTGGTTCAAAAGGGGTATATGAATTTGGTATTCAGTGAGATAGAGATGGGCGTTATGCGCAAAATTAAAGGGGTTTTTGATCCAAAGGGCATATTGAATCCTGGTAAAATCCTTCCCGATTTGGGAAAATGATGCATGCAGAGTAACTTACATATGGTGTCTTTGACATTAAGTGAAAATTATTTACTTTAGCAAAAGCCATTTAGGTAGTGTACCTAAAACACATAGTTTTTAAGTTATTTGAGGCAAGCTAAGCCGGAGGGTTTACTTGTTAAGAGTGATTTAAATAGTTTTTAGTTTTTCAGTTTAAGCCATTGAGTCCCGCAATCGAGCGGGACTTTTTGGTTATATACTATTCGTCTTTAAGCGGAAATAGGTTAGATTTGAACCCCGAAAACCAATCTTTCAAATTATGTCGACCAACTTGCTCAAAGGAAAAAAAGGAATCATATTCGGTGCTCTGAATGATCAATCGATCGCCTGGTTTGTTGCCCAACAAGCTTACGCTCAGGGTGCACAGATCGTTTTGACAAATGCACCAGTAGCCTTGAGAATGGGAACTATTCAAGACCTATCTAAGCTATGTGGGGATGCACCGGTAATTCCTGCTGATGCGACCAAAGAAGAAGATTTGCAAAATCTTTTCGAAAAATCAATGGAGCATTTTGGCGGACAGGTTGATTTTGTCTTGCATTCGATTGGTATGTCGCCAAATGTTAGAAAAGGACGTCACTACACGGATGTCAATTACCAATGGTATCAGCAGACACTAGATATTTCCGCGACATCATTGCATAAGACTTTGGCTACAGCCATGAAGTTGAATGCTATAAGTGATTGGGGATCTGTGGTTGCACTCACTTATATTGCAGCTCAAAGAATCTTTCCTGATTATGGGGATATGGCAGATGCCAAGTCTTTGTTGGAGTCGATTACTCGAAGCTTTGGGTTCCATTACGGAGTTAAGAACAAGGTTCGTATCAATACCGTGTCGCAATCACCAACCGTTACTACGGCTGGAAGCGGTGTTAAAGGTTTTGATGCATTCATCAATTATGCTGAGGAGATGAGTCCGCTTGGGAATGCTGGAGCAGATGCTTGTGCTGATTATTGTTTGAGCTTGTTCTCAGATTTAACTCGATACGTCACTATGCAGAATCTCTACCATGATGGAGGATTCAGCAATACTGGAGTTTCTCGATCTGTAATGGAGAAATTTACGACCGAAGAATAAACTGGTACCTATTTCAATTTTGCTATTTCTTGTTTGCGACCGATTGTTCGGGTAATAAAGTCAACCTCGTGTAAAGGACCTCGTGCTGGCGAATATTCGCGACCGTAAAAGATTATCTGAAGATGAAGTTTGTTCCAAAGCTCTCTTGGAAATAATGCTTTGGCGTCTTTCTCTGTCTGCACTACGTTTTTACCAGTTGTCAATCCCCAGCGAAACATCAGACGGTGAATGTGCGTGTCAACAGGAAAAGCGGGGACTCCAAACGCTTGAGCCATAACCACAGAGGCCGTTTTATGTCCAACTCCCGGTAATGCTTCAAGGTCCTTGAAATTGTCTGGTACCTGGCCGCTGTGTCTTTCAATTAATAATTTAGATAAGCCTGAAATTGCTTTTGACTTAGCAGGTCCTAATCCGCATGGCTTAACAATGGATTCAATTTCATCAACAGGTACAAGGGACATTTCTTGTGGCGTGCCTGCCCGACTAAATAGGGCGGGTGTAATGGTGTTCACTCGCTTGTCTGTGCATTGGGCAGATAAAAGTACCGCGACCAACAAGGTATATGAGTCCGTGTGATCCAATGGTATTGGGGTCTCAGGATAAAGTGTTTCAAGTTCTTCAACTACGTAGCGTGCTTTTTCTTTCTTAGTCATCTTCTATTCAATTGAGCATGGAATCCACCGGTTCATCACGAGTCAGAATCATCTTTTGCCTCTTGCCCAAGTATTCGATGTCGATAATATTCGATTGTTGTTCAAATTCATCGAACAACATAGTATTCTCGACTTTAAGCTCTTTGAAATCGGCCATTTGTATAAACTCGAAATATATATAGCTCATGTCATTCTCGACCTCTGCTCCAACATACCGCCAAGTAATTGGTCGGTCATCGATGGAAATTTTAAAGTGCTCTCTAGCATACGATTCAATCCTATAGGATATTTCGAGATCAATTTGGCCCGACTTGAGTATAACACGTTCGTCAGGAATTTTGTTTAAGGTCTTCTCAAAGTCATCAGTGAAAATTTTCATGGTGATTTCGAAGCTTCCGGCAAGCTCATTCTGCACAATTTTGGTATTGCTGATGTAGTACTTGTGCATGGAAAAACCGCAGAGCAATGTAAACAAGGAGATAAAGAGAATACGCATATGAAAAGAAAATGAGTAATAGCTTGGTTTGGTTATGCTTCACATAAATTGTAACGAAGGTCTATTATAACGATTTAAGGGCTCAATTTACCAAATGTGCGGCGGCAGGCCATTAGGCTATGGATGTTTCTTTACCGAATTTCAATGTGGAAGTGGTCGTCATGCCTCACGGCGTGG
>JBLHIB010000043.1:0-23463 GCA_047615865.1 Gammaproteobacteria bacterium | reverse complement strand
ATGTACATTCCGCCTGGAAGATTACTCAAGTCCATTCTCATCGTTCCTGAATTGATAACCTGTTGAGAGAATACCAATCTAGAAGAAAGAGTATACACTTCCACCTTATTCGATTCAAGTGAAGGAACTAGTGTAAGAACTCCTGTACTTGGATTTGGATAGGCCGACAAAGCCTCATTGTAAGTCTCTGAAATACCAACTGGTGCATCGCCAATCTTCGTTACTCCAGAGCTTGTAGCGACCCAAACATTGTCCTCTGAGTCAATAGCCAATTGAGCTACTGCTGGTCCTGCCAGTCCGTCGTCTTCATCATACTCCAACCATTCGCCACCGACGTACAAAGAAATTCCCCCTACAGAAACGAGATAGTCAATATACAATCCAACCCAAACACGTCCTTGCGAGTCGATCTTCACATCTACAACAGGGTTGATCTCATGTGGAGCTGGCAGTGTGAAAATAGCATCGTGATCTTCGACATGCTCATTGTCATTATCAAATACAGAAACTCCAGTATTTGTTCCAATCCACTTTTTATTCGAAGCATCTACTGCAACCGAACGAACAGCTACAGACAATAATCCGTTGTCTTCGTCAATTTGAGTGAAGTCCGTTCCATCAAACATAAAAGCTCCACCTAGACCAGTCCCGAACCACATGTTGCCATTGTTGTCTTGATTGACATGTGCGACACCACCAAATGGCAGGCCATCGTCTGTCGTGTAGTTGGTGAAAGTTGATCCATCAAAAGATGAAACTCCGTCATTGTTTCCAAACCAGATCAGTCCATCGGTGCTTTCGTAAATGTGCTTGATGCGGTTATCTTCCAGCCCATCATCCGTGGTATAAGTAGTCCAGACACCGCCGTCTAATTTGCTAATACCGAAGTCCGTTCCAGCCCAGAGAATCCCTTGGCTGTCCATGAGGATCCCCCAAACAGTATTGAAAACCAATCCATCATCAGACGTATAATTCGTCCAATCGCTGCCGTCGAAAAAGGAAATTCCTTCTTGTGTTCCAAACCAAACGTCATCGTTTTCATCTACGTCCACACATAAAACGGTGTTGTTTACCAGACCATCTTCCTCGGTGTAAGAGGTGAACGTTTGCGCGGAAGCGCTAATCGAAATGGACAAAAATAGGATTGCGATTGATTTCTTCATGGTATGGATTTTATAGAACGATAAGCTTTTGGATGGCCGAACGATTCCCTTGCGTCATTTGAATTTGATAAATGCCTTGGGACAAACTTGAAACATCGATTGTATGCAGACTACCAGTAAGTGATTTTTGCAGTATGATGCGGCCATCGATTCCAAAAACATCGAGGGTGGCTACCTCGTTCTTCTCAGTGGCAATGATTATGCGATCTGCGGTAGGATTTGGATAAATCTTGAACTCAAGCGGCTCTTGTTCGAAGACAGAAACTGGTTCATTTACCGCATTGAAAGTCGCGTTCATTTCAACAAAAGGACCAGTGCCATTTGGGAACCGAGCGATTGATTGATTTTCCCCTACTTCTTCGAAAGTCACGGAATCAATGATGGTACTATCACCATAAGCTATTGAGATAAATTCACCGAAAGTTGACAGTTGAAAATTGGCATGCAGACTACCTTCTGACCCTTGCTCATCGGCCCAGACTATCTGGTAGCCATCGGCAGCGATTGTTACATTGGGCATGGCCCATTTTACAGGATTTAAGGGATCATCAGAAAGGTAAAGTCCTTCTGTCGAAATCGTGCTGCTTGTGTTGTTGTACAGTTCAATCCAGTCGTCATAATCTCCGGTGCCATCAGATGCCCCAGCTGAATTGAAGGCCATGAACTCGTTGATCACCAAGTCGGATGGATCGATAGTCGCCTGCATTGAGTAGAATTCATAGGCTGCTCGTTCGGGTGAAAAGCGACCAGACTCGTCATTTTCGGCATAGATGTAGTAGTCGATTGCATTGCCAACATTGGTCAACGAAGCGGTATAAATTCCATCGCCTGAGGCGGCGTCGTCTCCCTGTCCGTCATCGAGCATTGTATGGTTCGTGAAGATATCTGTCCCTCCAAATCGGTAGGCTAGAATTACATTGTTAGCACCTTCAATATTTGCGTTTATCGCTAAATCACCTCCAAACATAAGAGTTGCTGGAATTGAACCGATATCGTCAATGGTAGGTGCATTTTCAAAGCCCGGATAGGTCAGGAGAAATTCGGTGCGGCCATCCATGAGTTCCGTGATGCCAGGATATTGGACAAGATCTGTAACCGTGGAATTCAGATTGGTAACAAAATCCTCATCCGTGTAAAATTTATTGGTATCGGCCAATACGTGCTCAGCGATAAAATCGTGGTAATACTGGGCCCGTGTTGCGTACTCTCCATTCCCGAAATTCTCTTCAATAATGGTACGCATATGGGCCAAATACATTCGGCGATACGTGTCATTTTCAAAGAGATTGCTCATCATGGGACGAGGGAAAACCGAGAAGCTTGAATAGTGGTAAAGGGGATCCATGGTTATGGCTTCGGCGATGCTAAAACCATCAAAAAACTCAGACCCATCGGTCAACCTGAAGCTCCCGAAGGACATGTTTAAATCCCAAATAAGCGGATTGAACTGACCATTGAGGTCTTGGTACAGATAATAGTTTTGCGCATAGCCCACATAGCTATCGAAATTGATTAGGGCATAATTGAAAGCGTTCATCCAAAGCGCTCGATCGATATTCAAAACAGGTTCTACATTCTCGATGTCATTGTTAAGCACATCGATAAAATTCACAAGTTCGCTCCAACCTTGATCAGATTTCAGTTGGTACAAATCATAGTAATCTACTTCATCGGTACCTGGTGAATCGCTCAAGTTTGAATTCTCGCCAAAGAGATTGAGACTCGACGGATTGCATTTAAAAAAGCTATTGTCGATCGTCACAAAATGCTCGTTTAGGAACTCTTTGTCTACTGGTTCGACATTGGTATACAGACCCCAATAGACGTCATTGATGAAAAGCTTGGCAAAATTGGCCATTCCTGCAGGCATGTATTTTCTTCCTACTTCGTACGAGAGAACTTCACGTAAGAATGAAGGGTCTTGAATGACATTAGAAAGTTTGATTTTGTCGCGGCCCTGATAATTCTGTGATCCATCTACATAGTCCAATTTGATGTTGAACGGGTTTTTGGCATAATCTACACTTGCCGAGCTAAAGCCCTTGTATCGGACACCAACGTCGGGCAATAAAGTTCCGTCAATTTCAACGGCCGCAAGCAGCCTTTGTTCATCTCCTTCGATGAACAAAGCGTCGAGTAACTCGTCCCAATTGTCCTGAGTAAAGAAGATCTTGATTTCAGGAATATGATCGTCGGCATAGAAATCGTCCTGCGACCAAAGCTGCCCGAAAAGCAGCATGGTCATCAGGAGGAAAATGCTATTTATTTGCGCTTGTCGCTGCATTATTTTGCTATGCTTATCATGCGTGTATTCTGCTTGCCTTCGAAGGAAACAGTTACGTAATAAACACCATTGGCTTTAGCCGAAAGATCCATTTCTTGCACGTTGCGGAAAGATGCTACCAGTCTGCCGAATGTGTCGTGAATCAAGATTTGATCCGGGCCGGCCTGACTGAACTCACCGATCATTTGGAATACACCGGTCGATGGATTTGGGAAGATTGTGAACACCAATTGACTGTTCTCTTCTACATTATCAGCTGTTTCACATGGGTTTTCGAGCAAAGCCTGAATTCCTGGGTGATCACATTCGTAACGGAAAGCTTTGTTGGTTCCGGCGCTGTATTGAAAAACGATATTATCATCCTCATCTACTTCGTACATATATCCTGCACCTCCCATACCTCCTGCGAGGTTTACGAATACGTTACCATTGGACATGCGATCAGAAGATGATTGTCCGCTTGCACTTGCGATGCAGTTGTGTCTCCAAGAGTACGAGGTAGGTTCGTAAGCTTGTCCGGCAGTCAAGTCATAATTGCTGCCATTCGCTGGCGCATCGATGGCATCAATAGCAGATGCACCATTGTTTCCAGAGTTATTGAATATTTGAATAAAACCACCATTTGGGCGACCATCGTCGATGATCCAACGTGCGTCATGGCAAGCATTAGTTAAAACCTGGTCACCAGCAGTGTCGTAATTATCAGGATTTCCCCAACGGTAAATGAAGTCACCACCCATTCCAGAATTTCCTCCTGTGTGAGATGCCGCTTCTTCAATTGTAGTGCTGTGATCGATGATGAAAATTTCACTTAGGAAACGTGAACTGAATACAATTTGGTCCAATGTTTCGTTGTAATCGATTCCATTGCAGTGGAACCAATCACTTGCATCGCTTCCACCTGATCCGCCGCCAGAACTAGTAGGGATATTGATATTCAATAGCTCAGGGTGTTCTGAAACCACACCAAAGTTTAGTAGCTCAGAATCTCCATCCTGAATCAAATGATCAACTACATGCCATTCCCAGGCAATCTCGCCACCTGTTCCATCTTGTGCAACTTCGATGATGTGACTAGCATACTTGTTGTCGTTGCCTTCGTAGCCCATTTCCTCTAAATCTGAATTTGCAACATACTCCCACGCGATCAAAAGCACATGTCCGTTGGGCATGAGGCAAATGTCGTGGTGAGAAATATAAGTTGAAGAAGAGTAGATGAATTCCCATACAACGTCTCCATTCGGATCGAGTTCTTGAACCATACCGCCAATCGCAGCGCCTTCGATTTGGCCTCCGCTGTATTGTGCTCCACGCACAATATTACCTGAAGGGGCAAGAGCCATGGCATAATTGGCCGATGTAGGGCAAGACCAAGAGTGAGCAATGTCACCTTCGCTGTCAATGAGGTAGGCGGTGCTTTGTCCGGCCGCATTGTAAAGAGCGTAGCCATCAAAAGCTTGAGAAAATCCTTGAATTGAGAGCATGGAGAACAATGCGCTAAGAAGGGTAAATTTGATCGTTTTGGTCATACTTGGTTTTTTCTATACAGATACATTGGAGTATTCAGAAAGTGAATTACCCCATTTTCAACTGTATGACGACGTAGACCTCGAAAACTTGCGAAAGTTTAATTGTAAATATTAGAATTTTGTAACGAGGCAGATTTTAGTTCTCCAAATCATCTCCACGAAGAGCGCGGAAACGTTTTCTGGCTGCCACAACGTAAAGACTTCCCGAGAATTCTACTAGGATTCTGTTGTACAGATTTTTAGCGATTTCTGGTTCGTTGAAGATATAGTCGCTCAGCTCTGCCAATTTAAACAAAGCATCATCTGCCAAGATCTCATCGGTGTATATATCGGCTACTTGCTCATAGAACTCGCGGCTTTGCTCAAACTTTCCTTTTTTGTAAAAGACATCGCCTTTGAGCATCAATATGTCATCCGTAAGCGTGTGACCTGGATATACATTGGTAATGGAGTCCAACTTGATAAATGCTAGATCAATCTGGTTCTGATAAGCGAGTAGATCAGCCTCAGCAAACAAGCGCATAGGGACGGTTGTGGTGTCCATATTGTAATTATCCGTGATCACCAGCGACAAGTCAATGGCATCATTCGAAATCAACTTGGACGTAGAGGCTTTTAGGACATCGAGTTGCGCTTGGGCCCATTCAAAGTCTGCAGTGTAGTAGGATACTTTGGCATTTCTGTATTTGGCCTCATGGCCTAGCACATCTTCCGAGTAATCCAATTCCACTTGAGAATAGAGGAGCGATGCGTCCCAAATTTCGTTGTTGAGCAACAGCACATCTCCAAGTTCAAGCTTGATAACGGCGCCCATCTTGGAGTACAGACCAGGGATTTCAAGTGCGTCTTCCAACATAGCAATGGCCTCATCAGTTTTACCAAGATAGAAGCCCTTTATGTGAGCCAATTCCTTGGCAAGCACGGCGGTATTGGGAACCATTCCAAGATCGTCCAAAGTGGATTGGTAGACCTGCTCAAGATCTAAAAGATCGGCATCTACATAACCTGGTCTTGACGTGAGAGCGGCCAACTTAACCTGAAGCAATTCAATTCGGGCATTCTCATAATACTCGAATTGTGGTCCCTTTTCGATTACCGCATTGTACCCTTTCTCAGCAGACGAATACTCCTTATTGTTTAGGGCCAGTTGGGCGATGTCCACGAGTCGATGTCCATTTTCACCCATCCTTAAATCCAAAGCTTTGGCTTGAATAATCGCTGAGTCGAAGTCTTTCTGCTGGAGAAAAATCCAGATTAGCAGTTCATTGTAAATCGTTTGTTCCGGAGCTTTCTGCACCTTTTTCAGAAGCTTGGTCCGCAGCATAGCCGCTTTTTCCTTGTTCTCTTGGATATTGAGATTACGGTTGAGGGAATTCTGAACGGTCTGAATGTAATTGGGTGAAACAATGAGCAACTCCAAAAACGAGTCAACCATTTCTTCATGACTTCCCATCATACCTTGCAAGTTGGCCATTTCATAATGAAAGCCATAACCGTCATTGGAAATTTTTCTTGCTTTGTCGTAAGTGCTTAGGGCGTATTCGTACTCGTTGAGTTTGATAAAAGCATTGGCCAGTCGAATGGCATTGCTTCTCCCGGGCTCTAGTTCTTTAAGTCCCTTTTCGAACTCAGAATCGGCATCATCAAGTTTGTCAAATTTCTTATAAAGTTCTCCCAAATCGACATGTGCATTGGCCGTTTTCTTGGCCGACTTGATCTTCTTCTTGACCATTTTTTCGGCAGTCTCCAAATCACCCAAGGCAACAAGTGTCTCCAAATAACTGTTGTATACGCGATTGGATTTATCCGTCTTGTATATGCGCTCGTAATACAATTTGGCCTGCTCATACTCGCCGTTATTGTAGTAATACTCGGCCAAGTCATAGTCGGTCGTTTGGGCAAAGCCTACAACAGTCAACAAAAGGAATATGCTACTTAATAATGTCTTCATGATTCGCTTTCTGGCATAATTCCTAACTCTCTAAAAGCCGCTTCAATTTCTGGATAAACCTGGTCATAACGAGCTTGAGCTTTCTTCAATCGCTCGACCATTTCATCGATTTCGTCCACCAATTCTTTGGCAATACGCACTTCTTGAGAACTATGTGTTTCAAGATAGAGATTGGAAAATTTATTCCCTTCCGCATCTTGAGTTGCTCCTGCCATGATGGCCGATTGAAGGTCAAATATCTGTTTCTTGGTGCGCAAGATCTCTTTCTTCAAACGTGTGTGTCGGTGTCCAAAGTCTTTGACCAATTTAGTAATCGATCGGTAGTCGGCAAAAAGCTTGGCCATATCGTAGGCCATTTCCCCCTTATAACTGGCCTGAACATAATCCAAGTCGCCTTTAATTCCTTTGAAAAACTGTTCGGTATTGAATCGGTTAATGTTATTGAACTTCTTTTCGGCCGTTTCTACAGATTGAAAAGTAGAATCCAGTGATTGAATGACAGCGATATGATCGACTTTGGACTCGCAGCTAGATAGCGAGCCAAGAACAAGCAGACCAAGGATGGCCGAAGAAAGAAATACAACAAACAGTTTAGAGCGCATAGTACAAAGTTAGGTAAGACCTAATCGATTGGCCCGATGAACTATCAAAAATTGTGCTAAACACAACTAGTCAATGCGATCGAAGCCTGTATAGCGCTGAAGACATTCAGGAATGCGAATACCTTTTTCGTCTTGGTTGTTCTCCAAAAGAGAGGCAAGAATACGCGGTAAGGCCAGAGCGCTTCCGTTCAACGTGTGGGCTAAGTGGGTCTTTCCATCTTCACCTTTGAACCTACATTTCAGACGGTTGGTCTGGAAAGTCTCAAAGCAAGAAACAGAGCTTACTTCCAACCACTTTTCCTGGGCTGCAGAGTAGACTTCAAGGTCATGAGTAAGCGCTGCAGCAAAACCGAGGTCTCCACCACATAACCTCAACACACGGAATGGCAATCCCAATTTCGTGAGTAGACCTTTAACGTGATCCACCATCGTTTCGAAAGTTTCATACGACTTATCGGGATGTTGAAATTGAACAATCTCAACTTTATCAAACTGGTGCAATCTGTTCAATCCACGAACATCACTGCCATATGATCCAGCTTCACGACGGAAGCATGGCGTATAACCAGACATCTTGATCGGGAAATCTCCTTCCTTCACGATGACATCACGGTAAATATTGGTAATTGGAACTTCTCCCGTTGGGATCAAATACAAATCATCCTCGGTCGAGTGATACATCTGGCCTTCTTTGTCGGGCAATTGACCAGTACCAAATGCAGAATCTTCGTTTACCATCAGCGGTGGAATAACCTCTTTGTAGCCAGCATTTTCTGCTTCGTCTAGAAAGAAATTGATCAACGCACGTTGCATCTTGGCACCTTTTCCGGTGTACACTGGAAAACCAGCTCCGGTAATTTTCGCCCCCAAGTCAAAATCAATCAGATCGTACTGATCAGTAAGTTCCCAGTGCGGCTTGTTGTTTTCTCCAAGGTTAGGAATTGAGCCTTCGGCAAATATCTCTTCGTTGTCGGTTTCCAATTTTCCCGCAGGCACTGAGCTGTGTGGTACGTTTGGAATATTATACAAAGCCTCCGTAAGCTTATGGTCAAGCTCTTGAAACTGATCTTTCAGCTTCTGTGACTTTTCCTTCATCTCTACGGTCTTGGCGCGCATTTCGTTGGCCTCGTCCTTCTTTCCCGACTTGAATAAATCACCAATTTGCTTCGAAATTACATTGCTTTCGGAAAGAACCTGATCCATTTCTTGTTGGCAGCCACGGCGTTGTTCGTCGAGGGCAAGAATGGCATTTATTTCTTCGGTAAAATCTTTGTTACGCTTTTTCAGACGTTCAATTAACTGTGCAGCGTTTTCGCGGATGGCATGTATTTCGAGCATGGTAGCTGTTTTTTGAGGGGGCAAATTTAGGAAAAAACTGGGTCTCGACGACGAAACTCACTTTTACTACGAATTGGAGAATTCACTCCTGTTTCTTTGCTCGACCACCTAGTTGCATGATTGACTGATTGTCGATATTACGAAATGCCGTTCTACGAACCCTAGGACATCGAGCAAAGTGATTTCGAATATCTTTGAAAGAAGGAGTAAATGTAAAATCACGTCGTCGAGATGCCTGTTTCTCATATGAGTAGGTCCTTTCGAGTAACTGGTCGTCGAAATGACCCAAACGCAAAAAGGCCACCCGTCGAAGACAGATGGCCAATTGTACAAATATTCTAACTCATTTATTCCGGAAGAATCGAAACGAATGAACGATTGTTTGTTGTTTTACGGAAAGAAACTACTCCATCAGTAAGGGCAAACAAAGTATGGTCTTTTCCCATACCTACGTTTTCACCTGGGTGATGAACTGTTCCACGCTGACGAATAATGATATTCCCAGCAATAGCGAGTTGGCCACCGAACAACTTAACTCCTAGTCGTTTACTTTGTGACTCTCTTCCGTTTTTCGAACTACCGACTCCTTTCTTATGTGCCATGATTCTATGGTTTTATCGGTTGGGCTTATTTGCCACCATCCAGTTCATCTTGCCATTTCTTAAGCTCGTCCCACTTGCCTTCGGCAGCGAGCGCAGCTTGAGCTGGCCATGATCCTGGATCCTTTGATTTATAACTACCTCCAGCCTCAGCTAGAATTTCTTTCAATTTATCGACGTTAGCAGCTGCTAAGTCGGCGAAGCTTACGATTCCAGCAGCGTTGAATAACTCGGCAATCTTTGGTCCGATTCCTTCAACCTTGCGTAAATCATCTCCTTTTGCAGCAGCCTTCTTAGGAGCAGCAGCTTTAGGGGCAGCTTCCTTCACAGGAGCAGCAGCCTTTTCAGCTTTAGGAGTTTCTTCTTTCTTAGGCTCAGCCTTCTTCGCTGCTTTCGCACCTGAAGCTGAAATACCTTCGATTTTGATTTCAGTTAAGTAAGCACGGAAACCGTTCTTCTTCTGATAACCTTTACGTCGCTTTTTCTTGAAGACAATAACCTTGTCTCCTTTTAGGTGCCTTTCGACTTTTGCCATTACGGCTGCACCTGTGATAGCTGGGGCGCCAACAATGATCTTTCCGTTATCAGCGATCAAAAGCACGTCGTCAAATTGGACTTTCGCACCTTCATCTTGCTGTAAACGATTTACAAAGATCTGTTGGTCTTTTTCAACTTTATACTGATGCCCTGCTATTTCTACGATTGCGTACATCTAAATGTAATTTAATTAAGACCTAATTTTTTTAAGGGGTGCAAATGTACAAATTGTTTTAAACAACTCAAACGATTGGTTGTTTAAAAGTCTTGCTTTTTGGCCCCAAGTGCTTTTACATGACAATGTTCACGATTCGCTTCGGCACCACGATAATTTTCTTCGGGGTGTTTCCACCCAAATATTCAGCTGTCTTTGCCTCTGCCATTACGGCTTCTTCAACTTGCTTCACATCGAAACCTGCCGGTAAAGACAATTTGAATCGCATCTTTCCATTGAAGGAAACTGGGTAGTGGATCTCGTCTTCGATCAAATGATTTTCATCAAACTTCGGCCAGTCCTGATCCAAAACAGAATCGGAATGTCCCAAACTTGCCCAAAGCTCTTCCGCCAAGTGAGGCGCGTAAGGTGATAACAATACACACACTGGCTCCAATGCACTTTTGATAGAACACTTTTGCTCTGTAAGCTCATTCACACATATCATCATGGCACTTACCACAGTGTTCCAACTGTATCGCTCCAAGTCTTCAGTCACTTTCTTGATCGTCTTGTGAACGGTCTTCAAGTTGTCCTTGCTCGCTTCGCCGTTAGTTACGTTTTCAAACAAACGAGCTGTCTTGCGCAAGAAGTTGTGTACACCACTGATTCCTTTTGTATCCCATGGCTTCGCTTGCTCAAGCGGACCAAGGAACATTTCGTAGCACCTCAACGTGTCGGCGCCATATTTTTCTACGAGTTCGTCTGGTGTCTGTACATTGTACTTCGACTTCGACATTTTCTCGATTTCATTTCCACAGATGTACTTTCCATCGTCGTTTAAAATGAATTCGGCGTCTTTGTATTCTGGCAGCCAATTTTTGAATGCTTCTATATCCAAGCTATCCCCATCAACCATGCTTATGTCGGCATGCAGTCTTTGGGTATGATGATCTTTTCGTTTCTCAGAGGTTACAAACGTGTTGCTGTCCTTGATCCGATAAACGAAACTCGACCTTCCCAAGATCATTCCTTGGTTGATCATTTTGGCAAAAGGCTCGTTGAATCCGATGTGGCCTAGGTCGTATAATAACTTGGTCCAAAATCTAGCATAAAGCAAATGCCCTGTTGCGTGCTCGGCACCACCTATATATAGGTCGACTTGATTCCAGTAATCAGATTTTTCCCGACTGCAGAATTCCTTTTCGTTGTGTGCGTCCATATACCGCAAGAAGTACCAACTAGATCCTGCCCAACCTGGCATAGTGTTGTACTCCATGTGATCGCCTTTCGAGATATTCCATGCGCTTTTCTCAGCTCGTGCCAATGGCGGTTCGCCATCTTCGGTAGGCAAGTACTTGTCGACTTCTGGAAGAGTTACTACCTCATCGTCGTTCAATAAATATGGAAGCCCATCTTGGTAATAAACAGGGAATGGTTCGCCCCAGTAACGCTGACGACTAAAGACAGCATCACGCAAACGGTAGTTGATTTTTCCTTTACCGATGCCCATTTCTTCGATCTTCTGACAAGATTCTGGAATGGCCACTTTCCCTGATTTCCCATCAAGGAAATCAGAATTGCATAGGACAGCTTCTTTATCCGTACATGCAATTTCTGTTATATCTACTCCTTCAAAAATTGCGGGGATGGGAATATTGAAGTGCTTGGCAAAGTCATAATCACGTTGATCACCGGCAGGAACCGCCATAACGGCGCCTGTTCCATATCCAGCCAAAACGTAGTCGGCGATCCACACAGGAACTTCCATATTCGTAAATGGATGAATTGCATAGGCTCCTGTAAAAGCACCCGACACATTTTTGACATTGGCTTGTCGGTCGCGTTCTGTTTTCGCTGCTGCCTGCTTTTTGTATTCACCAATAAATTCTTTGTGATCGGCAGTGGTAATCTTGTCGACCAAAGGGTGTTCAGGAGCAAGTACCATGAATGACGCTCCGAAAATAGTATCCGGACGAGTCGTGAAGACCTCTATAGACTCTTCGCGCTCTTTCAGCTTGAAGAATACCTGTGCTCCTTCCGACCTTCCGATCCAGTTCTTTTGTATCTCTTTAATTGAGTCGTTCCAATCGATTGACTCTAGGTCGTCCAGCAACCTTTGCGCATAAGCGCTAATCCTCATGCTCCACTGACGCATTAATTTCTGCTCTACGGGATGTCCACCACGCTCTGAAACACCGTCTTTGATCTCGTCATTGGCCAGAACCGTGCCCAAAGCTGGACACCAATTCACCCAACTATCGGCCAAGAAAGTAAGTCGGAAATGCATGAGAACCAACTGCTTTTGTCGGTCAGTAAAGCTCTTCCAATCGGTCGCCGTGAACTCGCCTGCGAAATGCTCACCAAACAAGGTAAACTCGCTAGAATCCAATTTTTTCCACCACAATCCATCGATTTCAGCATTGACATTGTAGCTACCGTTGGCCTCAAATTTTTCGATCAAAGTATCAATCGACTCCGCTTTGTTGCTGTCTTTGCTGTACCATGCGTTGAACAACTGCTTAAAAATCCACTGGGTCCACTTGTAGTAATCGGGACTACTTGTGCGCACCTCACGTGACCAATCGTAACAGAAGCCCATTTGGTCAAGCTGCTCGCGGTAACGGTTCACATTCTTCTCTGTCGTAATGGCGGGATGCTGACCGGTTTGAATCGCATATTGTTCGGCCGGAAGACCAAAAGAATCATATCCCATCGGATGCAGGACATTGAAGCCGAGGTGTCTCTTGTAGCGTGCATAAACGTCGGAAGCGATGTAGCCTAGAGGGTGACCGACGTGCAAGCCCGCTCCCGAAGGATAAGGGAACATATCAAGCACATAGTATTTCTTTTTGTCGGCAAGCTCGTCTACTTTGTAAGCCAAAGTTTCGCGCCACTTGTTTTGCCAATTGGCTTCAATATTCTGAAAATCGTAGTCCATGGTATCAATTGAGGTCGCGAATTTACCATTCGTTTGGGGAATCGCGAAGAGGAAGGGCAGAATAACATTTGCCTTGTGCTAAAAAAGCATTGAAATGACGCACAACCTTCTTCTTTCCGACTCGTTTACTATTCTCTATCTTTGAAGTAAACTACCCGTCTTTTATGCGCCTGATTTCATACATATTTGTCTTTTTTTCTTTGGCATTTCATGCAAATGCACAAACAGTTCACAATCCCCAGGAGCTGTATGATATGCCTGGAGGGATGTATGAAAAAGACTCTATCCGTGCTCTTCATATTGATTTCTTAGATCCCAACTACCACGAAGTTTTAGTTGACGCATTTTTCGATAATCCTTCCTTGCGAATTGATGCAACTGTGACCTTAAACGGCATGAGTTATGACAGTGTGGGCGTACGCTACAAAGGGAATTCAACTTTTTGTCTACCCAACGATCAAAACAACCAAAAGGTACCATTCAACATTGATATGAACCATTGGGTGAGCGGACAAAAACTGTTGGATTACAAGAAAATTAAGTTGGCCAATGCGTGGCTAGACCCCACCTTCGTCAAAGAGTTCAGTGCGGCAAAAGTGTATCGAAATTACCTTCCTACACCTGAAGTAAACTTGATGGAGTTGCACGTTCAAGGAGATTACTTGGGCATTTATGTAAATACTGAATCGGTGAACAAGCAGTTTCTTAAAAAGCACTTCGGCGAGAATGATGGTCCGCTTTTCAAGTGTGATCCCATCCAAGTCTTTTGTGGCGAAAACAATGGTCAGGGAGAGCCTTCACTGACTTGGTTAGGCAACGACAGCGCGTCTTATTACAACAGCTATCAGCGAAAAAGCGAACATGGATGGGCCGATTTGATGGAGCTCACCAACACCTTGAATTCCGATTTTGACAACCTCGATCAGATATTGAATATTGACCGAGTTCTTTGGGCATTTGCTGTGAATACGGTGATTCTAAATTTGGATACTTACAACGGCTATTACGTCCACAATTATTACTTCTATCGAACAGAAGACGGTCTGTTTCAAATGATTCCTTGGGATCTCAGCGAAAGTTATGTGGGTGCACTCTTGGGCTGGGATTTTGCAAATCCGACGCCTTTGTATGAGTACGATCCTTATTTCGCACCTGCTGCTCGACCGCTAGCAAATCTCTTATTGAATGACCCTGATTACCGGAAGCAGTATACTGCGCACATACGAACGGTGATGGAAGAGTTCTTGCAGACAATTGAATTGGAGTCTTTGATTGATGCTCAGCAGGAAATTGCTTACAACTCTGTTGACGCTGATGAGAACAAAGTTTTCGATATGGCGGCGTACGCGTTCAATGTAGATGAGCCCATTTTCGATAACAATATTTTTTGGGGATTTGGCGGAATAATAGAAACCAATGTTGAGCGAGATTCATTTCTGTCCTCACATGCTGAAGTAGCGAATATCCCTCCGAGTATTGATAATGTTGTTTCAACCGACGAGCATATAACTGCTACTATTGTTGGCGCGGATAATGTGATCTTGATGGCAACTACGAGTGAGTACAACTCAAAATTCCTCTCTTTTCCGATGTCTGATGACGGCCAAAACGGCGATCAAACTGCAAACGACGGAATATACACCGGCGCAATGCCATTTCAAGGGAGTGGATTAGCGGTAAAGTTTTACATCAAAGCAGAAAACGCTGATGCCGTTATGCTCTCTCCTGAGCGAGCTGAATATGAGTTCTATATCCACGGCGAATCTGTGGGAATTGAGGAGCTAGTCATCAATCCAGATCGTAAGTTGATTAAGATTACTGATGTCCTAGGACGTGAAGTCGACGAGCAACCGGGGCTTGTGTTGTTGTATATCTACGACGATGGGTCTGTCGATCGGAAGGTACTGGATTAGTCCAGTTTTGCAGCCTTACCGAAAGCTTATAAATCTCAATGAGGTGGTCGCCCGCGTTGCGGAGGAGGCCCTGAATGCGAGTGGTTTGGCATGCGCTCCATCATTCGATCAAATTTCTCCACTTGATCTTCTCGGCAAAGTTCACGGATGTCTTGAAAATGACGGAAATTCATTGATTCCATTTGGGCAACATTGGCACCAATCAATTTTGTGAGACTGTCGAGAGCAGCTAGGTCATTCGACGCCATGAGCGAAGAGTACTGCTGTCGGATTTCATGATTTGACTGCTCCAATTCCTGTGCAGCTTGTCTGTGACCATCGCGTAAAACGAAGAAGGCATCTTTCTGAGTTTGATCGAAAGACAGCTGATGAATCAACCTATCTCCTTTTGGTTTAGGGCGCCCTTTTCCTGGCTTCATCCAAAGAATAGATAGAGTTGCGATGTTAATTACAAGCAACGCGACAAGGACGATATTCAATGTTTTTTTACTCATAACTCAGTGAATTGGACCAATCCGTACTAAAGGATTCAAAAACTGCCTCGGTATAACTATCTGTGCTCTCTTGGTCGGCTTCAGATGTGTTGAACCAAGTAAATGTATTCATTGCGATAAACGCTACGACGGCTGCAACTTTAAGAATAGTAGAACGGTAAAAACGCGAATCGACCTGCATGACATGCTCCATCCTGGAATTCAGGTTGTGAAGAAAATCAGCAGGCGCCTTTTGCTTCGGAGTATTTTCCAGCAGCGAAAAAGTCTTCTCAACTTCGTCTTGTATTTGATCTTTCGTATTCATGTTCTATGTTCTTTGACGACAACTTGTTTGCAAACTTGCGTTCTCTTATCGGATTGATTCGTAATGCTCCTCTAGCAGGGCCTTCAATTTCTTCTTAGCTCGAAATATGAGGGACTCAATAGCGCCTGTCGTCAATTCCATGACTGCCGATATTTCGGCGTAGCTAAGTCCTTCGATACTTGCTAGAACTATGGCCGTATGTTGTTTGTCTGGAAGTTTACGCAGCGCATTCCAAAGCACCTTTTTACGTTCATTGCTTTCAAGTTGGTCTTGAGGTGACGGGTTGGGATCTTCAATATAAAGAGCAGGAGTTTCGTGTTCCCCTGATCGCTTGTCACGTTTCAAATATCGAATTCGATCAAGGCATTTGTTTACAGCAATTCGGTAGAGCCAAGTTGATATTTTGGCATCCTTGCGAAAACCCTTGACCGACCGAGAAACTTCAATAAATACCTCTTGTGCCAGGTCTTCGGCTTCCATGTGATCCCGTAGGTACCCATAGCACACATTGAACACAAGGTCTTTATGATCGTTGACCAAAGTGTCAAAAGCGCGCCGATCCCCGTCGGCCAAGCGATGAAGTAAGAGTTTATCGGGCATGTTCTGGGTCGAAAATTACCATTATGACATCACTAATTTACCACTTGATTGCAATTTTGCCCATAGTTCTTCGGTGTTCAAGATCGTCATGTGCCTGAGCCAGTTGATCAATGGAATGTACTGCACTTATTTGGGGTTGAACTACTCCTTCCTTGTAAAGTTTAATGAGCTCTTCCAGACAGTGTCCGATAATCTTTGGTCGGTAATCGGCGAGCTTGAGCATGTTCACTCCGATGACTGATTTAGATTTCGCCATCAAGAAGATCGGAAGCATGACACCCATGTCATAGAGAAGCTTGTAAGTCGCAAATTTGCCTCCCTTTTTGCCCATTCTGTCGGCAGCACCATAGAGCACCATTCGTCCACCACTTCCGAGGAGATTCATGTCTTTCTTGAATGATTTTCCAGCGATGGCATTAAACGTAGCATCGAGTTTTTTCTTGCCCAATATTTTAGTGACAGCAGTCTCGTAATCTTCTTTTTGGTAATTGATAGCATGGTCGGCACCAAGTTCCAGAATCCGTTTGATTTTTTCGTCACTTCCTCCAGTTGCGATCACCACGCATCCCTTCCATTTACACAATTGAATGAGGGCAGTTCCCACTCCGCCAGCGCCTGCGTGGATGAGAACTTCATCACCAGGAAACAAGTTCATCGCAACACAAGAAGCATAATAAGCTGTAGAGTATTGCACACCAATTGCGGTGGCTTCGCCTGCTGGCATGGACTCAGGAATTTCGGCAATGCCGGTTGCTAAAGTGCAGCAGTAGGTTGAATAAGTTCCAAAACGAGCCATTCCAGCTACTCGTTTACCAATCCAACTTGAATCGACTCCTTCACCCACTTCCTCCACTCGTCCCACAAAATCATATCCAGGTACAAACGGCAAGGGTGGAGCTTCGCGGTACAGGCCATGTCGGGCAGATACTTCGGCGAAGTTGAGTCCAAAAGCTTCAACTTTAACACCTACATGTCCGGCAGATGGCTGGGGTTTGCTAACTTCACGGATTTCAAAAGCCTCACTGGCTTTACCGTAGTTGACTAAAAAAGCAGCACTCATTTTTTCCATAACTGCGAAGAAATGGATTTTTTTGTGGCGAAATGTATTTGACCAAGACTCCCGACATATTAAAGCCGATTGCAGGCGACCTACTTTGGGATATAAAAACCGAAAAAAGGGAGATTTTCCTGACTTTCGACGACGGACCGATTCCCGAGGTTACCCCCGCTGTTTTGGACATTCTGGACAAGTTTAATGCGAAGGCAACTTTCTTTTGTGTGGGCGAGAATATCGTTCGCCATCCAGAAATTTTAGAAGAAGTGAAAAGGCGTGGGCATCTAGTGGCCAATCACACTTATTCTCATGAAAAGGGTTGGGATACTAGTCAGTACCTCTATTTAAAGAGTTTTTTAAAATGTCAAGCGCTCACGCAAACGCCCTTTTTCCGTCCACCACACGGTCGCATCAAAAGGCAGCAAGTGCAGTCATTGAAGGACCGCACTACAATCGTCATGTGGGATATATTAAGCGGTGACTTCGACACAAATTGTACGCCAGAAAAATGTATTCACAACGTGATGAAGAGCGCAAGGCCTGGGAGTATTGTGGTTTTTCATGATAGTTTGAAGGCGCGGAAAACTATGCTTATTGCGTTGCCTGAAATACTGCAGAGTTTGACGAATTTGGGGTATCGGTTTCCTGTTTTGAGGAAGGGGTAACACACCGAACGTGTTGCAAACGCGCACGAGCGGGGGATTGGATATTTGAACGTGTTGATACTGTTAAACAACCGAACGCGTTGCAAACGCGCACGAACGGTGGTAACTGGTACTTGCAACCATAGTTGACAAAAGTCCATCGTCCCGTAGATTATTGTAGTCCATTTAAACAAAATATTGGAGTTGTATTTAGACATCCAAACTCGTTGCAAACGTGCACGAGCGGGGCTGAGTAGACGTCAAGAAATCGTCACCACCTCCCCGACCTAGTATAGGTCGCATATTTATACCAGAAACCAACAGAACAAATACTTGACCCTGTAGGGGTCACACCTTCCTCTGTTTGTGACTCTTACTCTTTAATTTCTGTCACTTTTGTCATAGAGTCACCACATCTCGACGACGCGGCATGACTAGCCTTTGTTATTCAACTTTCTGCTGTACCGCTTTGCTCGATGACCGAGTTGCATGATGGACAGTTTCAGGTAGAGTAGCAACATTTCGAATCAGGTATTCCAAATTTTCCTTGCACCACTGATCTCCCTCTTCTTATCTTCCGCTCTCAAATCTTGCGCACATGAATTTTCGGATTAACTCTTTTGAGGGATACCAGTCAACTTATAAGAAATCTGTCGAAGATCCTGAAGGATTTTGGGATGAGATTGCTTCCGAGTACCAGTGGAAAAAGAAGTGGGATAAGACCCTGACCTGGGATTTCAAGAAGCCAGATGTAAGGTGGTTTGAAGGGGGACAATTGAATATAACTGAGAACTGCCTGGATAGACATCTAGCAGAGAGTGGAGATAAGACAGCCTTAATTTGGGAACCGAACAATCCTGAAGATGCTACAGTTAAATTCACCTATAAAGAGCTACACGAAGCCGTCTGTCAAATGGCAAATGTCCTCCAAAAAAACGGAGTGGTGAAAGGCGATCGTTTGTGTTTTTACATGCCTATGATTCCTGAATTGGCGATAGGTGTTTTGGCATGCGCTAGAATAGGAGCTATTCATTCAGTTGTATTCGCAGGTTTCTCAGCCACGGCACTTGCCGATCGTATCAACGATGCGACTTGCAAGATGGTGCTTACAAGCGATGAAATCAAACGCGGGTCGAAAGTGATGGACGCCAAGAAGGTAGTTGACGAAGCGCTCGCGAAATGTCCTTGTGTTGAGACTGTTCTTGTCGCTAAATCAACGGGAAATGAAGTGCCCATGGAAGTTGGCCGCGACTTATGGCTGCACGAAGAAATGGATCAGGCAGATGACAAATTTGACGCTGTCGCGATGGATTCTGAGGACATGTTATTTGTGCTCTACACTTCTGGGTCTACCGGAAAACCGAAAGGCGTGGTTCACACGTGTGGTGGGTATATGGTTTATGCGGGGTACTCGTTTAACAACGTCTTTCAACCTGCTGAAGATGACGTGTATTGGTGCACTGCCGATATTGGATGGATCACTGGGCACAGTTATATAATTTATGGTCCGCTGTTAAATGGTGCGACTACAGTTATGTTTGAAGGCGTCCCAACCTGGCCAGATTCTGGACGATTTTGGGAGGTCTGCGACAAGCACAAAGTGAGTCAATTTTACACTGCCCCAACAGCCATACGCGCCTTGATGGCTTGTGGAGATGAGTGGGTAAAGAAACATGAATTGAGTTCGCTCAAAGTTCTTGGAACAGTAGGCGAACCAATCAACGAAGAAGCCTGGCATTGGTACCACGACCTGGTGGGCCACGGAAAATGTCCGATTGTAGATACTTGGTGGCAAACGGAAACAGGAGGAATTATGCTTTCAGGTTTGGCTGGGCATTCACCGATGAAGCCGAGTTTTGCGGGTTATCCTTTACCTGGAATACAACCCGTTTTGCTTGATGAAAAAGGAAATTTAGTAGAGGAAAGCAATCGCGAAGGTCTGCTTGCTATTAAATTCCCGTGGCCGTCCATGTTGCGAACTACCTACGGCGATCATGAACGCTGCCGACTCACCTATTTCAGTCATTTTGAAGATTACTACTTCACTGGAGATGGAGCAAAGCGCGATGAAAATGGCATGATTCGAGTCATTGGTCGGGTGGATGATGTCATGAATATTTCAGGTCATCGCATAGGCACAGCAGAAGTTGAGAATGCAATTGACGAACATCCTCAGGTTATAGAATCGGCGGTAGTAGGATATCCTCACGACATTAAGGGACAAGGTATTTACGCCTACGTGATATGCCGAAATATGCCTGAAAATGAGGCAAAAATGCGGCAAGAGATTCTAGACGTAGTCACGAAAGAAATTGGCAAAATTGCCAAGCCAGAAAAGATCCAGTTTGTCACCGGATTACCCAAGACGCGATCGGGTAAAATCATGCGTAGGATTTTGCGAAAAATCGCTGAAGGTGATGGGGATAAGTTGGGTGACGTGAGCACTTTATTGGATCCGTCGGTTGTTGTGGACATTCATAAAGGGGTGCTTATCGAATAAGCTTCTTGGGCTCGCCTAACTTAGTTTGATCGCCTATAAACTTTCGAAATACGCGTCTAGAAATGGTAGTCTGCCTTCTAGCCATTCGAACAAATAATCCTGCTCTTGTTCAATGTCTATAGCGCTGCCCCAACTATCGTTTTCAATTTGAATAACTCCTGATGCACCTACTAAATTAAAGTTGTGAGTGAATAGGTTTTCTAACCCAGCATTAGAAAAAACATCACTCCGCAAGGCACTCCATCGCAGCTTCACTTTATTCCTGAAATCTCCGGCATTTGTTTCAAGCAATCGATCAAAAAGATGATTCGACAAGATAGTCGTAAAGCCCACATGAGCTCCATCCCAATCCAATCCCCAAGAACCATCCAAATCCCATGGAATAAGGTTGAATTTCTCCTCCCCACTTTCACGATAGAGGAACGTGTTTTTACCTGTATTATCAGCAGCAGATACCAAATTCAAGAACAAATAGTAATCGACGAATAGATCCAACTCTATCTTCGAAGAGATATTCTCAACGAAAACCTCGTCCGTTTCATTCACCACATGCCTTCGCAAACTGTTCAAAGGCTCCCAGTTGATTTCCATTTGGGGATCAGGGTGTTTTTGCTCCCAACCATCCCAATATGCGCTGCTCGAAGGATTGTCGACGTATGTTTCAAAACGCGTTGCTCCACTTTCCCATTCTACTGCTTTATACAAGACATCAGGAACACTTGAATGACTGAGCCACTCGGTATTTATATTTTCATTCAGAGAGTAGACTCCTTGGTGGTCATTGTTCATATACAATTCAACCACCCTTCCTTCGATGCCAAAATGATCGACACCCCCCATTGATTTCCACAATTCAAATGAAGTAAGGTTCCTAATTCTTGCTTTGTCCACCCACATAGCATCCAAAATCCAGTCGTTGTTCGATTTCATGTCAAAGAATGAATTCGATACATCATCATCCAGATCCACGCTACCTTTAAGCGAACAACCAATCGACTTTTTTTGATAGGCAAGCGACGAACCTCCTCGATGTTCCAAGCCTATAAAATATTGATCAGACTCTCTATCTAGCTCTGCATAATTCACAATTATACGCCCAATGGTCTTCGGGTCATCAGTTATTGAATTCGGAGTGATGATCTGTACAATGGGCAGGTCAGTGAAAGTCAACAGAAACTCTTTTGACGAATCGCTAGTTTCAATAATTACTGTGTATTCCTTGTTGGTTTCTACTGTTCCAAGATTGTTGAATTCTCCATTTACAAGCAATTTTCCATCGAAGTATATGGTGGAATAATCTTGATGTTCTATGAATGGCGAAAAGTCAACGACAGTAGAATGCTCGATTGGAAACCGTAAACTGTTTCTAGTATGATCGTAGCAACATTCCTTTTGGTTTATCCTCAATATCGTAGGCAATTCCAAACGGCTATTGGGCTCGGCATTGAAGACGACCACTTCCTTATAGCAAGAGCTCAGAGCGGTTAGCAAGACCAGGAAAATCAGAACGTACGAGCAGATTTTCATAGTCCCAGAGAATAAATAACTCTTACAAAGAAAAATGAAAGAGGGTATGTGGCATTTGTTTCCAATTCATAACCGAGGGAGACATCGAATTCACCGATTTCCGTTCGAATTTCGTCACCCAAAAACAATCTCATTTTATTGAAATAGGGGTCTCTGAAGGATTCAAATCTTCTAAATAATTCGCCTGAAACGTAGATTCTATGATTTTTATTCAACTCATACTTGAGCTTCAGTCTATTCCTAATTGCCGCAGAATACCCACTTGTTGATTGGTCTTCACTTAGTAGATTGACATATTCTCTTTGATACCTCAATCTATAACTGACCGCAAGCTTTTTCACAACAGCAATCCTGTAGTTAATGTCAAAATTGTATCTGTAGTTGCGCTCAGAAGCCTTCCTTCTCTTTTGATCATAGGTGAACCTAAAATTCGCACCTAATTTGAAGTTCTTATTGATTTTGTACTTTCCACCAAGGTCGATGAAATAGTCATCCAACTCAGTTGCATTTGTATACAACCTAAGTTGCTGATCCAGGCGGATTTCAAAGTCTTTGAAAAGCTTCTTTTCAACGCTCACTCCAGCCCAAGCGCCTATGTCTCTTGTTACTTTTACTTGTTGGGAGATCATCGTGTTCGACACAATGAAAAAAATGATAAGCAGAAACGATTTCTTCATGAGTTATTCTGACCAATTGTTAAGTACAACGAGTCTATGCGAAGAACGTGAATTTCACAGAATATTTGTTTTGTTGAGGATTCAAATCGATTCAAGAAACGATCAAAAGCGACATCGCCAAAGCAAATTACATTCGTATGCAAATATGACTAGACCCTCTTTGCGTTTGATGTTGAATATGTGGTTGACACTTGGGTGGCTTTCTTTGTTCTAAATACTGTTTTACCCTTTCAAAAACCTACCAACTACCCCATTCTCAAACCTCAGATAATACATACCACTTTCCAAAGAAGAAACATCAAACTGCACCTTGTCTTCTTTAAAAGAATGTGTGCTGATGATTCTTCCAGAAAGATCTAGGAGTTGAACGACGTCCATATCCTCAGCTTCGATATTCAAAATATCACTTACCGGGACTGGGTAGATGTTGATCTTGTTTTGTGCCAACTCAGAAACGTGTGTAGCCACGCTTATGCTAGCATTGAAAGTCGCTTCGCAGCCGTTTTCGTCGGTAATGGTCAAAGTAAAGAAGCCTGTCCCAAGATTTTCAAGGTTGAGGTCTTCACTGCCATTGCTCCATGAGTAAGTCCAATTTCCTGGTTCGTCGATCACGACTATCACACTTCCGTCAGTGGCATCTGCACTGCTTACT
>JBLHIB010000042.1:0-23651 GCA_047615865.1 Gammaproteobacteria bacterium | reverse complement strand
AAAACCCGCTAATGCCGCCCAAAAGGTAGGTCGATAACATTTTACGATCACCCAACCTATCGCTGAGCATACTTCCCATGAAGTAAAGCCAAATCATGTTCCAGAACAAGTGCCAGAATTCGATATGCGTGAACATGTGGGTAATGATCGTCCACGGTCGACTAAGCACACTTAATGGGGCCGCAGGAACGGCAAAATAGTAGCCCTTTTCTTCGAGCCAGGCTAAGTTGCTCGGATCATCAAGGAATAAGCCAACAACAACTCTCACCAATACTAGGAGAACAAATACTCCTGCATTGACAATGATCAACCTAGCGAGCATCGAACGGTTCACAAACTGTTTGCGTATGTCTTCAAGTACTAGATTCATGAGCTATGCAAAGTCCCTTTTTTCTTCCAATACAATAAAATCATAAATCCAAAGAGCATTCCACCAAGGTGAGCGAAGTGAGCTATATGGTCGCCAGGTTTTCCGAAGGCTGAAATAAGCTCCATTCCACCATAAACCATTGCAAGCGTTCTAGCCTTAATGGGAATTGGAGGAAACAGCAGTTGAAGCTTGAGATCTGGAAAGAGCATGGCAAATCCTGCAATCAAACCGAATAGAGCTCCAGACGCTCCTACCATACCAACATTCACTAGCATATTGAGGCTAGCCGCGTTGACATCAGTATAGTTCTGGTGGTTCTTCAAAATCTCGTACCCGTTTTGATATACTTCGGCGATTTGGGTGACCGACATCATGCTCTCCACATAGTTGATGCGGAAATAGACAACGAGAAAGTGCAGAACCATAGCTCCCAATCCAGAAAGCAGATAATAAGTGAGAAATTTCTTTGGCCCCCACACCTGCTCCAACATCACTCCAAAGATGAACACTCCGAACATATTGAAGAAAATATGGCTAAATCCGCCATGCATGAACATATGCGTAACGATTTGCCAAGGACGGAATGCATCAGAACCAATCCAATGACCTGCCATAGCTTCATTGAACCAATCCCCCAATACACTGGTAGCCAAAAACATAATCACATTGATGATTATGATATTCTTTACGACGACGGTTAATCTTCCTCCAAACATATTCTATTGAAATTTTTGTAGAATTTCTTCCAAAGTAAATGTAGCAATTGTCGGCGATCCAGCCGGACAGTAGTTAGGAACTTGGCAAGCAAATAGCTCATCTACTAAATGATGCATTTCCTCTGCCGACATCGCCATTCCACGTTTAATTCCTGTTGTGCGCGCCATGCTCAAAGCCAATTCTTGTCGCGGTTCGAGTTGCTGGATATTCCGAGTCTCGATTATCTGACCGATCAAACTTTCCATCAAAGATTGTGCATTGTCATTCTTGCTATCCGCAGGAATTCCATTGACTTTAAATGACTGCCCGCCAAAATCCTCAATATCAAACCCCAAGGCTCGAATCGCGTCCAAGTGTTCACTAATGACTCCATAATCACCCATAGAAAGGGAAATAGTCTCAGGAAATAGCAATTGTTGCGATGGTCCGGCGGCAGAATCAAGCCAGCTCAAGTTCTTCTCAAAAAGCACACGTTCATGTGCGAGTTGTTGGTCAATAACCATCAAACCAGATTTAAGTGGCGTTACCACATACTGCTTGTGCATTTGCATCAATGGCTTCCGGCTATCGCCATCAGCATTTTGATTGACAAACATTTCTTCTTGCTCTTCCTTCTTCTCGGGCGCCACCACTTCGTACATAGTTTCCCATGCAGAAAGTGAATCGGGTTTATATCTTCCAGCTAGCCCGCCGCTGCCGACGGTATTTGGAGCCGTTTTAGGCTCGCTCGAGTCAAAGGGATTGTAGTTAGGATTGATCTTGATAGAAGGAGCCTTGAATACTTTGTTTGGATTGGGAGGATCAATCTTTATTGACATTTCCTGCTCAAAATCCAGCGATGGGGAAACATTGAATCGTCCCAGAGCTCTTCGCGTAGCTGCGTGAATGACCGAATACACTGCTCGTTCATCACGAAACTTAATTTCCGTTTTAGTAGGATGCACATTCACATCAATGGTCTCCGGATCGATTTCCAGATACAGTGCAAAGAAGGGGTGCATTCCTTTTGGCAAAAGTGCCTCGTATGCGAGATTAACCGCATGATTGAAGTATGAGCTTCGAATAAATCGTTTGTTAACGAAGAAGAATTGTTCCCCTCGCGACTTGCGCGCAAATTCTGGTTTGCCAACAAACCCCTCCACACTCACAAAGTCAGTACTTTCTTCAACTGGCACAAGTCGTTGATTGAACTTTTGCCCAAAAACTCCTACAATTCGCTGTCTAGGACTAGAAGGCGGCAAGTTGAATACTTCGTTATCATCGCGAATCAACTGAAAAGCGACATCCGCATGCACTAAGGCAACGCGTTCAAATTCATCAACAATGTGCCGAAACTCTACAGTATCAGACTTGAGGAATTGTCGGCGTGCGGGAACATTATAAAACAGGTTCTTCACAATGAAAGAAGATCCTTCGTGCGTTTGACAAGGCTCTTGCGAATTCACCACAGAATCGGCGATGCTGATATGAATACCCAGTTCATCTCCGGTAAGACGGGTTTTCAATTCTACCTGAGCAACTGCAGCAACAGAGGCAAGTGCCTCACCACGAAATCCTTTGGTCCGAATGGCAAATAAGTCGGCGGCACTTTTGATTTTCGATGTGGCATGCTTTTCAAAACACATACGCGCATCAAGTTCCGACATGCCACAGCCGTCGTCTACTACCTGTATTAAAGTTCTACCAGAATCACGAATAATGAGTTTGATGGAAGTACCACCAGCGTCAATCGCATTCTCCACGAGTTCTTTAACAACAGAAGCTGGTCGTTGAATAACCTCACCCGCAGCTATTTGATTGGCCACCGCATCGGGCAGCAATTGAATTATATCTGACATAGATCCACCTGCATCCTACTTCACGAGCCAGAACTCCGTCCCTTCAATCCATTTGATAGCCATATAGATGAAAATCATCATCACAGCCAGGATCAACAACAACCTGCGATTGGCAGATCGGGAACGGCGCCTGTACGTATTTTGCCTTTTCCAACTGCTTCTGAAGCTCCCTCCTGATCGAGGTTTAAACTCTCCAACAACATCGCCTTTTTCACGGGCAACTTCACGTTGAATTCGGCGTTTACGGTCCTCAAACTCTTCTTTTTTGGGATCGTAGTAGCGCGACTTATACGTAAATCTTCGCGGTTCAGTCTGAACATTACGAAACATCGAGAATAATCGGGGAACACTCATAAGCAGAATACTATTTCAAAGATAAATAAATCGGCTCATAAGTACAGTAAAATGGTGGTTGTTTAACTAACTCAAAATTTGGCCGGCTTAGTGTGCGAGCTCAAGATTTTCAAGTTGGCTCATTTTTTTCTCAGCGACAAGCGCAAATTAGACACCATATTCTTCTGTTACTTGCTCAACGACAGCCTCAACAGAATTGCAATTCTCAAAGAAAGAAAGCAACTTAAGGACCACTCGTTCTACCATAGAATCGGGACAACTGGCTCCACTGGTCACAATGATATTCGCTGGTCGAATGGATTTGATAAAATCTTTTGATGTAACGAGTTCGTTTTTATGGACATCCCAATGCTGAATATGCTGTTCATCCAATATATCGTTATCTGATCCAATAAAATATGTGGGCAACTTCTCTTCGCACAACTCAACGATGTGTGCCGTATTCGAACTATTGTATCCCCCTACTACGATGGCCAAATCGGCACTTTCCTCCAACAAGGCCTGCGTTGCTTTTTGATTGTCATTGGTTGCATAACAAAGCGTGTCTCGCGTATCCGCAAAATGATCTGCCTCACCGTCAAACTTATCGCTCATCACCTTTTTCAGATAATCGGCTATGGCCTGTGTTTCAGTAGCGAGCATGGTAGTTTGATTCACTACGCCCACACGTTGCAAGTCTGTTTTCACATCAAACCCTTCAGAGAACCTTCCTTCAAACTCCTTGTGGAAGTCTGCGAGATTTGCTTCTCCAGTCACATATTTAGCCAGCGCAATGGTCTCATCCATATCTCGTACGACAACGGAAGCGGCCTCCGACTGGGCATGAGAAAAAGTAGCTCTTGTTTCTTCGTGATCATTTTTACCATGGATCACAACAGTGTATCCCTCAGCTCCAAGTTTATTGGATCGCTTCCATACTTTTTCAACGAAGGGGCAGGTTGTGTTATACTTCGCGAGAGAAACTCCGAGTGCGGCCAATTCCGTTTCGATTTCGATGGTCGTTCCAAATGCCGGAACGATGACGACGTCATCGGCCGATAGTTCTTTCCAATCTATAAGACGCTTGCCAGATGTATCCATGAGAAACCTTATTCCCCTACCCTGCAGGTCTTCATTGACGTGCGGATTGTGAATCATTTCACTTAAAAGGAATAGGCGCTTGCCTGGATTCTCTTCAATAGCGCGATAAGAAATTTCAATAGCATTCTCCACACCG
This sequence comes from Gammaproteobacteria bacterium, assembly GCA_047615865.1. Classification (GTDB taxonomy): domain Bacteria; phylum Bacteroidota; class Bacteroidia; order Flavobacteriales_D; family Sanyastnellaceae; genus JADFAK01. The sequence continues at coordinate 19,156 of JBLHIB010000042.1, read as the reverse complement.
TAGCAAAAGCCAAAATGGCGGGCGAATAAAAAGCGAACTGGCCCAAAATCCAAAGTGGTGGGCTGCAAGTTTAATTTACGTCGGTCATTATCGCTGCGAAGTCGCTTTATTCCGGTAATAAATCCAGAACGATAAAAACTTGGGATTTCGAATTGTTTCATGTGCAATGAATAACTGCCAAAAATAGCAATTGTTCGGGCGTAAATGTGCGCCTTTTTGATAATGCTTGTCCAATTTTTGTCCTTTTTGGCAATTCACTGGCTCAGTTTTGTAGGACACCTCAATGTAGGGATAATCCGACACGCGCATTGATCGACACCTAATAATCTCAATGAGGAAAGACATTTGCGCGCATGCGCCAAACAATAATGTAAGACATCTCTGACACCTTCTTTAAGCCAACCAAACCTGGTTCACAAGCGTTAAAATAACTGTGACCAATGAAACGGCCCACAAGATTAACCAAAACGCATAACCATGAAATACTTATCTAGCTTAATCCCTTTGACATTCCTTGCTTTAATCACCTTCGACAGCTCGGCCCAAATTGAAAAAGTAAATGGTGGTTTGCCTATAGTAGGTCTCGTCACGCAAGAAGGAAAACGCTGTAAAAAAGCTACAATTAATATCTATGACGGTAACAAACAAGTCAACTCTTTTAAAACGGAGAAAAACGGACGGTTTCAGGTACTTCTTCACACAGATAAATACTATACAATTGAAGTTGAAAAACTAAATTATGTAACCAAACGTATTGCTTTTGACACCAACATGGGCAACCGAAGAATTCAACTTCCGGTGTATGAATGCGACCTCGATGTTGTTCCAAAGGCCCTTTTCACAGGAATTGACATAGAAGACTTGGACTTCCCAATGGCGATCGTAAAATACCTTGAAGATACACGAGCATTTGGCCACAATGAACAATACACTTCCTACATGCGGTCAACTTATGAAGAACTTCTAGTAAAAGGTCTTTCTAGGAATGGAATTGCACTAAACCATTAATACCAAATAACCAACTATACCAAATAACGAACTATACCAATAAAAAGAATGAATTTAATGGAAAGGTGCGAGTAATAGGTTAGCAAATATCTTCACTGGGGAAACTCAGTGGGGATTTTGCTTTTTAAGACGACGCTATGATCTATTGAGATATTGCCAAACATTCTGTGGCATATTCTTCGAGTCTATTCTTGCGATCGGCCTTGAGGATGGCCTTGAGTTCGGGAGATTTAGAACATTTTGCTTCGCGCACTTGAAAAGCCACCGATTTGAGTCCTTGAGCATGCAGTACAACCGGATCAGTTTCTTGGCGGTGATTGATTTGATACAAAGCAACACCGTGTAAGAATGTGAAAAACAAGTCTTCATTATCTTCTATAAAAGGCATGCAACTCGTCTTGACGTCCACCCGGATTTCAGGTGAACCGCTAAGCCAGAGGACAACAAAAGCATTGAGTTCCTCTCTGGCTTCAGTGCATTCATCCATGGGAGTTTTGACCAACCAAGCCAAGCTCTTTTTCACCAGAGCTTTGTGTTCGCCATAGTGGGCCGCTTCAGCAAGCACCAACTCTTCCGGGACATTCGGCGCGCTGCACTGCGATATACTTGTCAAAGAACAAGCAAGCAGAGCCAGTGACACCAAGGTTCCTTTGATTAAAATAACTGCTTCTCTTTGAACTCGATTCCGCATTTTTTCAATTCTCTCATAACAGGATCATAAATATCCGCTTCAACAGGGATACAGAGGCCTTTTTTGGTGATTTCTCCTTGAAGGATTAGTTCGCAAGCAATTGCAACAGGCAGTCCAACTGTTTTTGACATGGCTGTCTCACCATTTTCATCGCCTAAAACAACCATCGAAGCATTCATCTCGTGCTCGATGCCATCAACTTCATAATTGAAACGGTGCCACATGACGATCATGTCTTTATCTCCTTCTTCCAAACTCAGTTTCTGCTCTAGTTTCCGCTGCAAGACCTTTGCCGGAGTTCCTTCTTTCATACCAATATTCACGTCATCAAAAAATCCTAGCCATTTGATTTTCTCAAATACCTCATCGCTCATTGGAATCTGCGTACGCAGCTTTTTCTCCAAAGGAATCTCTTGATCGTAGGAAAGGAAGCTATTCATGAAAGTACGCCAAGTTTGATTCTCAAGATCATCTACCGGGTAGGTATCATCTGTCAATCCCATTTGCACGAAAACATTCCACGACTCACAAAAGCCTTTTCTCCTCAAGGTTCCACGGTACAAAGTAGGAACGTCCTGCATGCTGTATGTTTCCTTGTAGCTCAGGCAATCACGATTGGCATAGCCTTCAAACTGACCATAACCCTCAATTTCTATCGGGCGTAATCGGGTGAAAAGTCGGTTGTAAGGAATGTACTTGTACTTCCCTTCTTGCACGAATCTCGCAGCGCCGCCTTGTCCAGCCAAAACTACATTTCGTGGGTTCCAGGTAAATTTATAATTCCATGGATTGTTGTCACTTTCAGGAGCGATGAGTCCGCCAGTAAATGATTCAAAGCCTTTCATGACTCCACCTTTGGCCTTGATATCGTCCACCATCATCATGGCGCTCATATGATCAATGCCCGGGTCCAATCCAATTTCTTTCAAAACCAGGATTCCAGCGTCTTTAATGCGTGGCTCAAGAGCTTTAATCTCTTCACTCACGTAAGATGGAGTGATAATATTTTTACCAAGCTCTATGCAGTCTTCGATGATGATATGATGAAAACGAGCAGGTAACATAGACACAACCAAGTCTGCTGCCTCGAGGAAAGGACGACGGGCGTCACTATCCAATGCATCGAAATGAACGGCTTCACCTCTTGAATAACCCTTGACTTTCGATTGTGCCAATTGTATATTCGCATCAGTCACTTTCACTTGCAAGTCCAACTCTTCGCTACGTTCAAGCAATCTTCGAATCAACGAAGTACTTGACATTCCTGCCCCCATTATTAGAATACTCTTACTCATCCTTCACACTTTTAGCGGGTAATCCCCGATTCTGTTTGGCACTAATTAGATCGCGCCAAAGATAGAAAAGCATAACAGGTATATATTGAATATACGCAGGAACTAACCCCAGAGATTTCCACAAAGAAAAAGCCACCATCCAATCTTTAGCGAAATGGAGGTGGCTTCTTTGGCGAAAAGAATATGTTTCTTACTGGATGTACTCTTTGACTACTTTCGTCACACCACAGAAGTTCAATACAATTTTATCTTCAACATCAAGGTCATAGAATTCACGGTGTCCTACTAAAAACACTACGATATCTGCTTCTTCCATGGCTTGTGCATAGGGATACAAATCGACTCCCTTTGAATGCTTGATATTGGGTTCAACTGGTAGAATTTCAAATTCATCTGCAGCCAGCAGTTCAGAAACCAATTTCAAGGCTGGTGATTCTCTCAAATCATCAATATCTGGCTTAAAAGCCAAGCCCATACAGGCGATTTTAGGCACTCTTCCGTTTTCTGCTTTGAATTTAAATGCTGATGAACGGATCTTTTCAAGAGCCCATTCCGTTTTGTAGTTGTTGATTTCTCGACTTTGACGAATAATCTTCGCCTGCTCAGGGAATTCTGACACTATAAACCATGGATCCACCGCGATGCAATGACCACCTACTCCAGTTCCTGGTTTCAAGATATTTACTCGAGGGTGTCGATTGGCCAAATCGATCAACTCCCAAACATTGATCTCTGCAGTGTCGCAGATCATAGAAAGTTCATTCGCAAATGCAATCGAATTATCACGAGATGAGTTCTCAACCAACTTGCACATTTCTGCGGTTCTCGCATTGGTTTTGTGCAATTTCCCTTTGACAAACTGACGGTAAAAAGCGATCGCGTGCTGCGTTGAAACCTTGTCTAAGCCTCCGATAACACGGTCGTTATGCTCTAGCTCGTAGATTACATTTCCAGGAAGGACTCGTTCCGGGCAATAAGCTATGTACAAAGCTCCTTTCAACTCCGGTCGTAGGTTCCAAATGAATTCCGCCATCTTCTCCGTAGTGCCTACAGGACTTGTCGACTCGAGAATCACCAAATCACCTTCTTTCAATTTTGGGCACAACATTTCCGTTGCTTTTAAGACATAAGATATGTCTGGCTCATAATTGCCTTTGAATGGCGTTGGCACTGCAATGAGATAAACATCGGCTTCACACGGCTGAGTATCGGCGATAAGAAAACCGCGCTCAACACAATTCTTGACCAATCCATCCAGGTCTGGCTCAACAATGTGAATTTCACCTTTGTTGATTGTGTTAACTACGTCTTTGTTGACATCTACTCCGTGAACTGGAATCTTTTTACTAGCTATCAATGCTGCAGTTGGGAGACCAATATAACCCAAGCCCATCATTACCACTTTTTGATCGTTTGTTGTCATTAGATTGCTTTCAATTATTTGCAGACAAGATTAATGCAAGGAGCAAAAAGGGTTTGTAAGAGACCTTCTACTCCTTCATTCAGATTTGTCTGATACTATATAATTTGCGTTTGATTATTTATTGACAAGGACTCCTTGCTCTCGCATTTCTTCCTCTTCAACTTGCTTGATAAAATCAACAATTCTCTCTGAGGCTTTACCATCTCCATATGGATTGATCAAGCGACTCATTTGCTCGTAGCGCTTTGCGTTGTGCAACAGATCCTTTGTTTCATTTACAATCTTGTCCTTGTCTGTTCCAACTAGAATAACTGTTCCAGCACTAACTGCTTCAGGGCGTTCAGTAGTTGTTCGCATTACCAATACCGGCTTACCCAAAGAAGGAGCTTCTTCTTGCACACCACCTGAATCTGTAAGAATGACATCACACATGTCCATCAACCAGATAAATGAATTGTAAGCCAATGGCTTAACCAAATGAATGTTCTTGCAGTCGCTTAACAGCTCATAAACAGGACCTTGAACGTTCGGATTTAGGTGAACAGGATAGACAATTTCCACATCTTCCGTATCCGCAATTTCTCGCAGAGCTTTACAGATATCCAAGAATCCTTGTCCGTGGTTTTCACGACGATGGCCGGTTACCAATATTACTTTCTTAGAAAAATTGACCTTGAATTTAAGCTCAATAATTTCTTCGTTGTCCGGACTGTTCTTCACAATATCCAGACCTTCATACAAGGCATCTATAACAGTATTACCTGTTACAACTATCTTAGTTGGCGAGACATTCTCCTTCAGTAAGTTTGCTTCCGAAGTGCTTGTTGGTGGGAAATGCCAATCGGCAATGGATCCTGTAATGCAACGATTGGACTCTTCCGGAAATGGAGCCCACTTGTCCCATGTTCTCAAACCAGCTTCCACGTGACATACTTGCGCCTGGGCATACATTCCTGCAATCGCACCCGCCATGGTCGTTGTAGTATCCCCTTGCACAAAGACGTACTTCGGTTTTACTTCGTCCATGACTTTACGCAGACCGAGGAGAACATCACCAGTCAGGCTGATTAGGTTTTGGTTGGGTTTCATAACATCTAGATCGAAATCCACTTCGATGTCGAAGAATTTCATTACTGAGTCGAGCATCTCTCGGTGCTGACCTGTAACGGCTACTTTGGTATCAAAACAGTCGCAAGCTCTAAAAGCCTTGATGATTGGCGCCATCTTTATCCCTTCCGGACGTGTGCCGAAAATGAATAGTACTTTGGGTTTATTCAGGTCCATAGTCTTATACGATTAAAGATTTTTGAGAATAGTTTTTGTCTGCGTGTATATTCATAATAGCCTCTGTAAGTATCCCTAAAACTCACCGAAACTTCTGAGAAGTCGTTGAGAATTGAGAACATATTGGGCAGTCGTTTCTGTTGCCACAATTCGTTCATTTCCTTGACGTATTTCATCTTGGTAAATCCATTTCTAGACACGACCAAGTTGACGTCTGTGTATTTTGATATCACATAATAATCCGCGACTACGCGCAAAGGAGGCGAGTCGATAATAATATAATCAAAGTATTCGCGGAGCTGTTTGATCAACTCAATCATAGGTGGTGATCCAAGCATTTCGGCAGGAAACAAGGATGATGGTCCGGCCGCAATCATGCGTAAATTGTCATGGTCGGTTTCAAGGAGAATATCTTCTATGCTCGCTTTTCCATTGAGGTAGGTACTCAGCCCCAGATTGTTGTTGTGTCGCAGGTAATTAAAGAGCATTGGCTTGCGCAAATCTCCTCCAATAACAACGGTTCGAGATCCGGCCATAGCGAATGAACAAGCCAAGTTCGCGGCAAGAAATGATTTGCCTTCGCCCATAATAGCCGAAGTAAGCCCGATGACTTTGTCCTCCCCTTCATTGATCTTGTATTGTAAATTGGTACGCAATGTTCGAATGCTCTCAGCTACCTGAGTTTTAGGCCCCCGCAAAAGAGGAACATCCTCTCCTGAATTGTTGTGAGCGACATTCCCCAGGTATGGAATCCGGATTGCCCGTTTGAAATGGCTTTCGCTAGTGATTTTATTCAGGATCATTCCTTTAACGACTACTATCACAACTGGAATGATTAGTCCTAAAACGGTGAAGAGAACATATGTAAAGCCCGCATTCGGACTGCTTGGACCATTTCCCATTAGTTGAGCATAATCCAAAACCTTGTTGTCGGAAATATTCGAAGCCAAAGCAATCGCTGCTTCAGCACGTTTCTCTTGAAGATACTTATACAGCTGATCGTTCAGATTGAACTTTCGCTCAATATTGATCAAGTCTCGTTCGTTCTTGGGCAACCTGCTTACCAAAGCCATCGACTGGTTGATTCCTTTCTCCAGTTCCCCAAGTCGAATTTCATTTGAACTTATCAATCCATTGACGTTCTCAATTAATGTGTTCTGAGTTTTCTCAATCTTAGAATTAACTTTCAAGAGAGAAGGGTTCTTTTCTTGCGAATTGAATTGGAGTGCCGCTTTGTCTTTGCCCAATGAATTCATCTCCTGCAAAAGACTGCTAAGCAATGGGTCATTAATACCGATAAGTGATGGAGCCACAAGTGTGTCCATCACAGCAGTTTTAGTCACATAATCAAGCAGGTACTTATAATATCGTTGCGAAGTGAGTAGAGATGCCTTTTCCTTTTGGAATGCCTCCAAGCTGTTAAAAGCTTTGCCGGAGGCAAAATCCAAATTCATTACTTTTTCTGACGAACGGAAAGATTCAAGTTGGGATTCAGCATATCGCAGAGAGTCTCCTATCATTGAAAGCTGACGATCAATAAACTTGATTGTGCTCGTCGCCATTCGGTTCTTATCCTCAAGACCGCAGTTGATGTATGCATCGCACACAGCGTTCACATAAGTAAGAGCTTTTTCCCGGTTCATTTCGGTCACTCCTACTACGATTATCGAGGCCGTCTTATTCAAAGACTTGACTTGTGTCTTTCCTTTATACTTGATGGTCTGATCGTTGCGATCGTTAATTTTAAAATGGAGAGCAACATTCTCATGCGTGTCAAAATACTCTGGTCTTTTCTCAACTTTGAAACTGAAATAATCATGGTTTATAGTCTCACCATAGAAGTACTTCCCTTCAAATTTCAAGTCCTCAATAATCTTGGTTGAGGTCTCTTCAGTAGAAAAATTAAACGTCTTGAAATCTTTGGCACTCACTTTTATAGAAAAGCTTCTGTCATCGATTCGTTTGATGTGGTAATTGGCCTTGACCAATTGAGCTCTTGAAGTATCCACTGTTACACGAATAGGATATTTAGTATACCACTCAATCGTTCTCACCTTTCCTTTGGTGTAGTATGAGACTTCAAAATCTAGAGTCTGTAGTGTGCGACTGATGACATTGGTAGACTTGATCACACCAATTTCATTCTCAATATTGGCAAATGCCGAGAACATCTGAAGACCTTCCAGCAAATTCTCCGCGCCCTGCATCTTGTTATCGGAATCACGAATAAGCAACTGCGCTTGAGCTTCATATGTGCGATCGGCAAAGCGGACTTCCCAAACTCCCAGAGCTATAAACAGAGGAAGGATCAACACAAAGAGTTTCCAATGGGAAACAATTCGCTTGACCGTCGTTCCGATGTCAATGCCATCGTTTTGTTCGCTATGTTCTTCGAGTTCAGCCAATCTATGGGGTTGAGAAGTTGTACACCAGCAGGCCGAAAGTCAGCAGGCCAGTAATAAGTTCGATGTTCGACTTATTCAAGTTGAAAGTCCGAGCCTTAGTCGGCTCGACGTAGATCAGATCGTTGGGCTTTAGGAAGTAGTAGTCACTCTCCATCAAATCGGCACGCGTCAAGTCGAGCATAACAACTGAGGTGCCAGATTCCCCCTCTCTAATCAGTTTGATTGATTTTCGATTTCCGTAAACAGTCAAGTCTTTAGCCATTCCGATTGCTTGGAATACGGTGAGCTTGCTATCGTAATAATATTTGACCCCTGGATCTTTAACCTCGCCAAGAACAGTGACTTGGAAGTTAGATAGTTTGACACTCACAGTTGGAAACTTGACATAATCGGCCAAGAGCAATTCTATGATGTCGGAAATTTCTCGAGTGGTTTTTTCTTTGACTTGTACGTCTCCCAATAGCGGCAAAGTCACAAAACCAATATCGTCGACCGTGTAGCTATTGAAGTACAAGGAACCTTTTGGATCAGTAATATTGATGCTGGTTTGATCCTGATTGATAAGATCGGTGAGTTCTCCATCGAAGGAATTCATCTTGATGATTAGGTTATCGAAAGACTTGATACGATATTCCTCTACACGGTAATTTTCATACGCGATTAGAGTTTGAGCATCCTGCAGGTAAGCCATATCTCTGTGGCGAACACATGAGCTTAGCAGAAGCACGGGGACGAAGAGGAATAGATACTTTTTCACTTGTTTATCTGTGGACGAACATCTAACCTGACATCAGGCAGAGCCGCACACGAGGATCAAAAGTATCTGTAGAGCTTGTGCTTAGCTATAAGATTGGGGATGAAGCCTTTGTCAGACAAAGCGAAACAATGCGTCATAGAAAAATCCGAGGCAAAAAAAAACCGCCCGAAGATCACGGACGGTTTCAATTTATATTGTTGTAATTCTATTCACAAGGAACTCCATAGAGAGGTAGAATAATACTGATCAAATCTTGAACTCCGGTAATTCCGTCGCGGTCAACATCACCCTGACAGTTCGGGCCTGAGCAACCATAGTCGCCTAAGAATATCAAGAGATCGGCAATTGTACGCTGACCATCATTGTTGAAATCGGCGAGGCAAGGTGCATCGGTGAAATCACAAAGTCCGTCGTAATCACCATCTGAGTAATAGCTCTCAGCACGAGTAAACGCACCCACACCAATATACTCTCCCATGATTCTACCTGGAAGGTCGTCACACGGAGGGTGAATACCACCCCAAATTCGTGAAAGGCCAGATTCATCGGCTGCATCGTAGTATGTTGCCCATTGAAGGGTAACATCTATGCTAGGACCATCCTCAAAGACAAGAAATTCATCTGCCGTAGCAACAAACTCTCCTAATCCACCAGGGAAATATTCATCACCGGTAAGCATAGTAAGTACCTCTGCTGCCGCACGTGAGAAAGTGGAGTGACCAGAAACATAACCGGCAAAAGGAGGAGTTACAAACGAAGGTCGCTGATATGGCTCCCAACTCTCTGCAAGAATCCAATCGACACCTGCCTCATCTACATCGACGTTGTTGATGTATGTATGACCTTTCCAAGCATATATCTTGATCTTGTCTACATTTTCATTCAAAGCTCCAGCTAGAGGATCTCCCAAAGCAACTAGCTCAATGTACCCTGGCATCAATGGCAATCCAGCAGCATCATACGACGGAGATGCAGGCTCGCTACTTTGTCCTAGTTCGGCCATTGCACGAATGGCAGAAACAGGTCGTAAATAATCGTACCATCCTTTAATACCCCAAGCAGTAACAGCACAATCGTGCATCGCGCCTCCCATAGCCAGATATCCTTTGACATCCCACTCGAGATCGGCAAGGACATCGCCTTCACCTTTGTATTTCTTCTCTACATCTGGATGGTCAGAGACATAGTTCATCAACGTGAACCAGTGCCCAGGAGGTGTTTCCGAATCTGGACCATCTGCCCAAAACTCTGCAAGAACTCTCGCGTAATCTCCACGTGGCACCATATTCGGCGCGTATGGCGCACCAGTTGATGGATTCACTGTTCGTCCGCTTCCAGCTGTTCCTCCGTTGATCTGATCATAAAAGGTAGGATAATCAGCTAAAGCTGCAGGAATTGTTGGGCGGTTGCCGATCGAGGCAGGAGAAATATCCCACATTACACCGTCAGTTGGATCAAGGTGCGAAGACCAAATACAGTCCATCGCAAATCCCCATTTGTAAAATTCAGAATCTCCCATTCCATCTGCTTGTAGATATGGAGGTGTTCCTGGATCATGGTGAACTTCGTAATCAAACCCGTCTCGATTATATGTCACCATATCGGCAGGATCCAAAGCAAACGGAGTAACCTGTCCCCATTCTGGACCTAGGAATTCTGGTGTCTCTCCAGGAATTTCATTTCCACTTTGATCGATAAAAATATCAAGTGTTAGAGGCTGCCATCTGTTCATATCAGCTATATCTGGATTCCCAGGAGCTTCTACTATAAGAGGTGGATTGATTGGAAGGTATGAAGTGTTCACATAAGCATTCGCCTCGTTCGCACCGTCTTGCAATCCAAAATCGATAACACATTGTGCGATATAGTTTCCTAGCGCTGCTGCCGAACCAGTTGAATAGTCTTGCGAAACAAACACAGGATCCATTCCCTGCGCAGCCATATGCACGTCGTATCCTTGCTGCAACAAAGCCGCATTCGGAGAATTCGAGAATCGATGCGACAGTACTCTGTATGAAGCAAAAGTTATGGCGGTGTCTCTGGCTGCATCAATATCAGCAGGCATTGTCATTCCATCAAACAGACAAGTAAACCCATCCAAAGTCTCTCCTAAGAGGACAGGACAGCTTCCATTGTCATATACCGACCAAGCATCCCACATTGCCATTGACGTATGGAATAGGTTCCGAGCGTGTACAGTTGGACGAGCAAAATCTTTTCTAATCGAAGCGAGCAAGAGGTCATTCCATTGACGTGCAACAGAATTTTCAAGACCTACTACAGGATACTCTATATCCGGAGCACAACCCGGATCTGGGTTTGTCGGACAAGGGTCACATGCATCTGGCAAACCATCTAAGTCATAATCGGCAGAGCTCACTACGAGGTCGCAGTTGTTTGACATAAAAACACCGTATCCAGCACAACCGCCAGACACAAAATCCATAGCTCCGTCGTTGTTGATGTCGATCCACGCCATATCGTACGTATTGTCAGACCAGTCATAAATCGAACTTCCGTACGGATCGGTAAACGTACCCCCATCATTGCGAAAAATAGCCAATCGTCTTCCTGAGTCACAAGGTGGGATATCGACATCCACATCAGAGACTGCAATGTCCATGTCACCATCCAAATCCAGATCGGCTGCAATTACATTTCCTCCAAAACCTCCAACACTTCCGTAGTTGAGAGTTTGTGACGTATATGAAACAGATACATCCTGAACTGCAGAGGTGATCGTTCGAACATAGTCAGATCCATCATCTACAATATAAACATCCAACATCCCGTCCAAGTTGAAGTCGGCAATCTCGATCATGTATGGAGACCCTGGCGCAATGTTCTGCCAATTCGTGAAATTTCCCGTACCGTCATTGAACATGATAATAACACCGGATGAATTCCATGGAGTCACACTGTATAGAGTTGTAACCTTGATGACGTCATTGTCACCATCACCATCCATATCGTGAATTTGAACAGCAGTTCCAAAAGCAGAGTTTCTTAAGTCACCCAAACGTGCTGGACCTTCTGATGTGAAATTTCCTGTTCCATCGTTGATCAATAAAAAGTCCTTTGCAGTTCCTCCACCAGAGTTTACCTTGTAGTTCACAAAATACAGGTCCATAGAACCATTCCCGGTTAAATCACCACCCCATACTGCACAAATAAGCGGAGTATCATCTACCAATGTCGGAAATCGTGTTGCGGACTCATCTACTAAGCCCAACCAATTTCCACCGCCATCATTCCCCATATTTCTATAGTACTTCGGCTGCTGAGCGAAGGTGTTGGCTATTACAACATCCTCCCATCCATCACCGTCGAAATCGCCCACGAAGACGTCACGAGCAAACGAAGCTCCCGAGATAAATTCCGGCGCATAAAGTGCGGTTTGATCCTCCAAGACACCATTGTTATTCATCAATAGTAGGTCAGTTCGCTCTGGTTCAGTTGAGAGGGAAAAAGGCTCTTTTCTAACTACGATCATATCGGTCCAGCCATCTTGATCTAAGTCAGCAGCCCAATTGTCTTTTTCTTCTCCATCGCTATTCGCAACAGATGTAAGGACTAGCCTGGAGGCTGTTTCATCAGTAAATTCAAGCCACTGTGCTTGGATTTCAGAGGTTACTAAAAGAAAACTAGAGAAGCAGAGAGCATAAATTAATGCAATCCTCCAAATTGAACGTGCGAGGTTAAACATGGGAGTTAAGGTATTGGAATCGTTAGATATTCAAATCACAAGTTACGCAAAAAAATATAAATTCAACAACGACCCTCAGCCTACAAAACACTGACCTACAGAGTACAACTCAAGAAACCCCTGTAAGAACAGCGATAAACTCTTCTTTTCTTCTTCGTGCTACAAAGACTTCTGACCCATCCTCCATGAGCACATACCCTCCATCTTCTTTCATATATTTCTTCACATAATTGAGATTGACAATGTGCGACTGGTGGGTGCGAAAGAAACGCGAGCTCGGCAAAATAAGCTCGTACTCTTTTAGAGATTTAGGGACTGTGATTTTCTCTCCTGAGGTAAGAAAGAAATGCGTGTAATTGGAATCGGACTCTAGGCGCATAATATTCTCCAACTTCACAAAAGTGAGCCCCTCCTGAGATGACAGCGTAATGCGATCAAACTCTTGCTTACCTTGATTCTCCATCAAGTTTTGAATTTTGACCGAGTTATCTTCCTTCCCAATATCAACCTTACTCACGGCTTCAATCAACTCATCCGGATCGATAGGCTTGAGCAAATAATCAATAGCAGAATACTTAAAAGCTTTGATCGCGAATTCATCAAACGCTGTCGTGAAAATCACGACAAAATTCGGATTGCGCACTTTCTCCAACAAGTCAAATCCCGTCCCGTCATCCATCTGAATATCGAGAAAAACAAGGTCAGGCTCTTGAGACATAATTTTACGGTAGGCATCCTGAACACCGTCGGCCTCATCTATTACTTCTACTTTTGGACAGTACTGATTGACAAAAATCTGCAAGGTTTTGCGTGCATCTTCTTCATCGTCAACTATTATCGCGCGAATCATTTTGTTGAGTTTGGATGTTGAAAGTAACTTAATTTTTTGGAGATGGGAAAATCATTGGTTCAACTCCTATTTGGGATTAATCAATCCCCCTATTAATATAAGACCATCAGCTGCACGGATATTCCCGAAAATTATTGATTGATAATAATTAAGGTTATTAGATCTACTCCACCCTTATCTTAACCTCAACCTTCGTCCCCAACACTTCCCCCTTCCGATCCTTAATCTCCTCAATTTTCACCTGGCGATCCTTACCGCCTTCGTCGAGCATTTGAAGTCGTTTTTGGGTAATGGTCATACCAACAGACTTGTGCAAAGAATCTCCGCGTTTCTGCTTTTTGCTCTGCTCTATCCCTATGCCATTGTCGGTCACTGTGGCCAATAGATATTTCCCTTTGAGCATATAATACAAGTTGATCTTGCCTTGTGACCTTTTTTGGGACATGCCATGAATAATGGCGTTCTCCAAATATGGCTGGATCAAAAGTGGTGGCAAGTCAATGAGATGTGTTTCAATGTCCTCATCTACCACAATCTCGAAATCAAATTTATCCTTGAAGCGCATTTTCTCGAGCTCCATGTACAACTGCAGTGAATCAATTTCTTCCTGCAGTGTGATCATTTGCGCTCGCGCGTTATTCAACATCGCTCGAATCAAACGAGAGAATTTCGCTAAAAACCGATTGGCCTTATCGTTCTCGTTGCTTGCAATATAACTTTGAATCGAATTGAGGGAATTGAAAATAAAGTGTGGGTTCATTTGCGCTTGAAGCGCGGTGCGTTCCAAATGAGCCAACTTAGCATCCATAATCGCCTCCTTTCTGCTTTTGTTCAAGTAGAACCGAAAAAGAAGATAAATTACAAAAGCCAAAAGCGAAGCCAACAAAGCTACAAACCAAAATTGAGTGTAAAGCTTCGAATTCCTCACGTTCACTGGCATCCGACCTATCTCCGCCCACTGCCCAGTGGCATTCCGCTCCTGAATAATGAGATTCTCACCCGCGACCAGTTCAAGGATAGCATCTTCAGAATCAAGATAAGTCCATGAAGTGTCTATTCCCTGGCTATGCATACGCAAATCTTGTGCACTCCAACTTGAAGAAGCCAGTATGAGTAGAACTATTAAAAGATACCTTGCTTTCATTGTGGTCAAAGATACAAAGCTAAATAAGAGAAATAGATTTTAGAAATAGCTAATAGAACTTAGAAAAGGACGGTTCAAAAGTCCTTCATGTAACCACAGACTTACTAAAATCAATTTTCTATCTCTTTTCTCAATTCCCTAAAAATGCACTCGGTGATCAAAAGTTAAAAATGCGTTCTTTTGCAGTCGGAAAAGCCAAACCCAATTTCCATAGCCGATTTCCCATTTTAAAAAGTCTTTCTAAATGCAGGAGTTTCACACTTTCACCCTACCCAACGGCCTTCGCTGCATCCACAAAGAAACTACCCGTGAGGTGAGTCATTGTGGATTGATCGTCAATGCGGGTTCGCGTGATGAACAAGACCACGAGCAAGGGCTTGCACACTTTATTGAGCATTCGATATTTAAGGGTACTAAGAAGCGCAAGACTTTTCACATTCTCAACCGACTGGATCGTGTAGGAGGTGAAATCAATGCCTATACTACTAAGGAAGAAACATGGGTCTATGCCTCGTTTCTCAATGCTCATTTTGAAAGAGCTGTTGAACTGATTGGAGACATTTGCTTCAACTCTACTTTTCCAGCAAAAGAAATCGAAAAAGAGAAGGACGTTATTATTGACGAGATCAACTCTTACTTGGATAGTCCGGCAGAAATGATTTTTGACGAATTCGAAGACCTTATCTACGAAGGACATCCTCTTGGCGTCAATATTCTAGGAACCGAGCAAAGTGTGAAGAAATTCACGCGACAGGATATTTTCAATCTAGTGGGTCGTCGATACACTGCCGACAACATGGTCTTCAGTTCAGTGGGAAATATGCCCATCGCTAAGGTGAAAAAGCTTGCCGAAAAGCACTTAGGTCACTTTGAGTCCAAAGCGCTCGATAACGTGCGAAAACCATTTACGACATACGTACCGCGCGAACTGGAACAAGTGAAAAACGTCTTTCAAACGCACTGCATCATAGGCTCCGAGACTATGGGAAACGATGATGATCGCAAGATGACTTTGGCTTTATTGAACAACTACTTGGGCGGTCCGGCCATGAATAGCCGCTTGAGCTTATCCATTCGAGAAAAACACGGCTACACCTACAACATCGAGTCAAATTATACGGCCTACGGTGAAACGGGAAACATTCAAATCTACCTCGGAACAGACAATAAATTCTTGAGCAAGACTCTGAAATTGGTTGATAAGGAATTGGAATTGCTTCGAACAAAGAAACTAGGTACAACGCAACTGCGAGATGCTCAGCAGCAGATGATCGGTCAGCTTGCGCTTTCTCAAGACAGTGGTGTAGGAACCATGCTGGCCCTTGGAAAAAGCTACATGCTCTACGACCGTGTAGATCCCTTGTCGGAAGTCTTTGCTCGAATCCAACGCATTTCGGCCAACGAGATTATGGAAATCGCCAATGAAGTTTTCGATCCGAAAAAGTTAAGCCGACTGCTCTATCGCGCAGAGGACTAGCCGTTTCCCTAAAAATTAAGATCTAGAGGATTCTTTCATTTTTAGTTTTCAAAATCAACCAATTCCCTAATTTCGTGACATGAAACTCTCATCCCTCTCTTTCTCTGGTAAAGTAGAATCGATTTATTCGACTGTTGATGATTCAGATTTCCTCACTCGAAAAATCGACCAGTTACAGCTAGACTTCGAAGGCATTCCTGGGGACAGACATTATGGATTCCTGAAAGATGCCGGCGGTAGAGATTCCCACTACAAACGCGGAATAAAAATTCGCAACAACAGACAATGGTCAGCCGTGTCGGTTGAAGATCTTGCTTCGATTTCTCAGAAACTTGAAATTCCTAAGCTCGAACCGGAATGGATTGGAGCAAATATTCTAATATCAGGGATTCCAGCATTTAGCCAACTTCCACCTTTCTCACACCTCCGTTTTTATCGCGACGGAAAACTTCAGGCGACCTTAGTTGTTTCCGAACAGAACAAACCCTGTCGTTTTCCAGATCGGCTTATTGAAGCTCACTCTGAAGTCCTTCCCTCAATGGGATTTGCCAAAGCAGGCCTCAACTTACGTGGATTGGTAGGCTGGGTTGATCAAGCGGGAACAATTCTTCCAGGGGACGAAGTAAAATGTGAGATTACTCCCGAAGGAAGTTCCCTCATGAAAAGCTAAGTTCATCACACCCAATTGTGCATTTGCCGAAGGCTAAAAAAGCCTACTTGAGAACAATCATCTCCCACAATGACCTCCCTCATTGCGCCCTGCAAAATTACTTCTGACATTCGAATCGTTGAAGTTCTTCAATCGTGAAGTCTCGACAAGTGAGGTTGGCCAAGCATTAGCTACTAGCCGACAATTGCTACATACTGAAAACCGCCGGTTGTTTATCAAGGTCAATCGGCGGTTTTCGTTTGAGCGGTGTATCTTTGTCCTATGAAAATGGAATACCCTGCCAAAATCATCCTCGCATGGGGAGAAGCAATAGGCGGAAATACAGAGATCCGAGACTGGTTGATGAAAAATGGCTACCCTGAATTGGGGGTCTTTGTTTTTGCCTTGAACAATCAAGATGAAGCAAGAAACTGGCTTATGGCCAACAAGCAAGAACATCTGATGGCACTGATTCGTGGCTCTGAAGGTGATCCGAATGCTTGTTTATGGCTTCGTAAATTCGGTTTTTCTATCATGGAAAAAATGGCTCGTGCTGCCGACAACGATGATGACAGTCTGCATAAGTTGATGAACAGTGGCAACAGCGATTTTGCCACACTAGCTCTAAAAATGCGCTCGGTTAAAAACCAAATCGAAGACGATAACAACGACGTTCACAAATTGAATATTGGCTAGACGAGTCTGCACAACATGATTAGAAAACTCCTGCGACTCCTCGGTAAATTCATTTTGGCCATCATCGGATTCAATCTGTTTCTGACTTTTGTGTGCGTTCCTGTTTATGACTTTCCAGAAACAAAACCCTTCTCTGGTCCAAACTGGCATAATCCGTACGAGGGCCTTGACTCCAGCAAGTGGAAAATCGGTAATTTCCAAGTACAATCACGTCTTTTCGGCGGTGTCACCAACGGCAGAAACAACAGCTCTTCTCGGATTTTTGATGTTTATGGCGATTTAGGGTACGACGTAATTACCATTAGCGACTACATGTCGATCAACAATTATTGTGAGGACGATTACGCCTGTGTTCCGATGTACGAACATGGTTATGGCGTTCAGAAAACACACCAACTGGTCTTCGATTCTCCTTCAGTGACTTATTGGGATTATCCGCTTATTCAGACAACACATACCAAGCAGTTTATACTGAACCTCATCGGTAAAGATGCCGCTATGACCGCCATCGCTCATCCCAAATTGAGAATGGCTTATACCAAGAGCGACATGGAGCAGCTCAGCGGTTACGACCTGATTGAATCGGCGAGTAACTTCACCATGAGTATGAAGCAGTGGGATTATGCGCTCTCGGCAGGAAAGCCTGCCTACATAATAAGCAATGACGATGCCCACGACCTAGACGAACCTTTTGATTATGGCCGAATGTATACCGTTATGAATTGCGAGGATGCTAGTAAAGAGTGTGTATTCAATACATTAAAAAGCGGACAATCATATGGTGTGAGAAAGCGCACTCCAAGCGGAGAAACCCATCAAATGAAAGTAGATCGCTTCAAGGATTTGTCGGTGGTCAACCATGTAAAATTCATTGGGGATTCTTTGAATATTAGTCTGTCCCACCCTGTTCTCTTCGTTACATTTTACGGCCAAGGCGGCGATACGTTGAAGTACATCCACCACGGCGAGCGCACTTCCGTGGTTGGATATCCTACTAAAGCAGAAGACAGTTATGTGCGTGCCGAGATTTATTTGGCCAACGGCGATTGGGTCTATCTCAATCCTATTTTTCGCTATGGCGACGAGCTTCCGACCATGGGCGAGGCTAAAATTAATTGGCTCATGACACTGCTTATTCGCGGCTTACTCTTCATTGCATTTGCCCTTGTGGCCAGATGGCATTTAAAGCGTCGAAAGTAAATCGATCACTTTATAGCTGCTTCAATATACATTCTCTTGAGTTCACCCGATTATTCCTACCTTTTGAAAAACATCCAGCACATGAAGTATTCACCTTTATTCTTCCTATTTCTATTCTCCGCATTTCATGCAAATGCACAAGCGGATAAAGCTTTCATCAACGGTAAAATATACACTGCAGATGCCGACCAAAGTTTTATAGAGGCAGTGGCAATCACTGACGGCGTGATCGTATTTACTGGTGACATGGTCGATATTGAACCCTTTCTCGACGAGAACACGGCGATTCATGACCTCGATGGCAAGTTGATGCTACCTGGGTTGCATGATGTACATATTCATCTACTGGAGGCGAGTTCAGAAGCAGCTTCTTCATGTACTTTAGATCCGTGGGCGTATTCTATTGACGATCTAGGACAGGAACTTTCCGACTGCAATCCAACACCCAATAGCAATGGATGGGTCACGGCTTGGGGACATTCGATTTTCACGTTATTGGAAGACAATGCCAATCCACGAGAAGTACTTGATACCTATTTTCCCGATATTCCTGTTGCAGCTATGGAAGAAA
>JBLHIB010000041.1:0-23758 GCA_047615865.1 Gammaproteobacteria bacterium | reverse complement strand
TCCTCCAAATCATGCAAGGAGAGCGGACTTACAGCAAGAAAGTGATTAAGAATAGCTAGCTAAAGAATACATAAAACTGGGTCTAGTAAGGAGAAAAGTGATTGCCGTTTAAAGACACTACAATTGCTAAAATTGGACTAGATCAAACAATACTTGAAAGAGGCTGGACATTCCAGCCTCTTTTTCGTTTACAGTAAAAATAGGTTTTAGGGACTTTATGAATGGAGCTCTAAGGCCCTGAAAAATGATTTAATTGTCGATATGGTAGTCTGATAAAGGGGTTCAGGATTCACTCTATCGAATTTCTCAGGGCTCGTTGTTCATTGGTTTGATAGTAGACACCGGTAAACGAAAAAAATGCTATGTGCGAAGAATGGAAAATGGCAATGCAGTCAGGGATTCCCAACCTAATGTTTATCGATGAATCAGTTGCAATTGACCAAGAGATTATCGCACACGAAAACGTTTTTATATTCGACAGATATTCTCCCCAGAAAACCATTCAGAAGTTGAAACAACGAATGGTAGCCATTGGCAGACTAAAAACCGCGAGCGAAAGTTCTTTGGAATGTGTATTGGAAGAAACCGCTTCAATAATCGTATTCGGCTTGCTGTCTAAGGAGCAGTCTAGATGGAAACAGTGCGAGCAATGGCTACTTATGGACACCTATATAAGTGGCACGAAGTGGATGTTTTTAGTTGGCAACTGCTGCGCACTCAAACGATGCTGAACATTACAAACACAGTTCCAATGCACTATTTACAAAGGCCGACCGCTACAAAGAGTTTGGTCATTCTTGTCGCCGCAAGATGGATTAAGCGACTTGTTTTAAGTGATTGACTGAAGAAGTTCGAAGAATTGAATTTGGCCTATATCTGAAAATATAATTGTACAAAGAATCCCGAATCTCAGTATTTCGGGGTTTTCTTGTGCAATCCATACCACGTTTAGGCTATTATTTTGCAGTAAACAATAGCCACATATAATCGGTATAGAACGCCTTCAACTGTATTTCCTTGCGCAGACAGACTTAGCTAGACTTTGCTAACTTCTCATCATAAGAGCCTGTTCCAAGTGAATGAAGAAGTTTGAAATGACTCTTCAATGCATCAAGGAAAGTCTCGTGCTCGTAATATGGGACATTGAACTCCTTTGCCGTCTGCTTAACAATTGACGAAATATCCTTGTAGTGAATGTGGCAGATATTCGGAAAAAGGTGATGTTCAATTTGAAAATTAAGTCCGCCTACATACCATGAAAACAAGGTGCTGTTGTTGGCAAAGTTTGCAGTGGTAAGCATTTGATGAATTGCCCAGTTGTTCTCTACGCTAGTCTCCTCGTCTGGAAGGAAAAATTCAGTTTCTTGGATAACGTGTGCTGGTTGAAAAACCAAAGCCAAAATCAGACCTGAGATAAAGTGCATCAATAGAAATGCCAGTACCACGTGCCACCAAGCCGATGGAGCGTATGCATAGATAGGAAGAGCAACAGTGATTATCATGTACCAAACTTTATTGATAACAACCTCTGTCATTGATTTTTTAAGAGTGGTACCTTGACCTTCTAACAATCCCATTTTATCATAACGAACTAGTGCCTCGAAATCTTTTCCAAGGAGCCAATAGATAGTCATCAAGCCGTAGAAGAACGGAGCGTAAAATGCCTGATACTTGAAAATGCCCTTTCTTTCTTGACTTGGCGAAAAGCGCATTACATTCTGCTCAATGTCCTCGTCAAATCCTTCGACGTTTGTGAACGAATGGTGAAGTACATTGTGTTGAATAATCCAGTTGATTGGATAGCCTCCAATAAAATTCACAAGGTAGCCAAGTGCTTTGTTGACTTTTCGATTTTTAGAATATGAACCGTGGTTGGCGTCGTGCATAACAGACAGACCGATACCCGACATACCAAGACTCATTAATACGAACATGCCGACCATGCCCCATAGTGATGAAACAATCCCTGAAATAAGCAGTACCATCGGAACGAAATACAAAGCAACCATAAAGGCCGTTTTGATCTTCATTTTTGTATTGGCATTCTTTGAAATGTTCTTCTCCTTAAAATGTGCGTTCACACGCTTTCTCAACTCTTTGAAGAATTCAGGACGATCTTGAACATTGAACTTCACTGCACGTACACTCATAGACTATTTTTATAACGGTACGAAGTTAACGCTAAATTGATCTTCTAGGCCGAAAACTGACGTATTTCATTAACATTAACATTCTAATTACCCTGTTTAGGGTAGCAATCTTAAGGTCGGATGAATTGAAAAAACAAAGGGGTGCAGAAATCAAATCCTACACCCCTATTATTTATGTCTTAAATTGAATTTTTACAAGTTAGCTACTATCCTCTTCTTTGGATACTTAACCGAAAACTTAATGGTCAATACCTGCGTTGCTCCAGGAGCAAGTTCTAAATCCCAAACTAGCTTACCAGTTGTTTCATCGTAACGAGCGCCACTCATCTCCTCTACTTCAACTTCTATGTCTCCAGTAGTTGAAAGCGGTATTTGATCTTCAATCGTAAGTTCAACTGCTTGCGACTTCGTATTGTGGATGGTGATCTCATACGCCTTGCTTGTGCGCTTCTTACTTCCCAACATGGTCGTTTTGCAATATTCTGCTTTTTGTTCGCGCTCAATCACTACCGACTTATCGCGTCCCATAGACAGCATCAATGTATCCGAAGTACTGGCAGGGTCGATGAATGCTTTTCCGACAAATGTTCCTTGGAAGTAGATGTTTGATTGACCAGGTAGCAGGTTATACTTTTCCCATCCAACGATATCGGCCAAAAGGAAGGCGTCCGAATCGAGCTTAGGAATTGAGAAATACCTGTATTCGGCTTTTACGCTATGTCGTTGTGTTTCCACATCGTAGAAATGATAGTTTGACGGGATATCATAAGGTACCGATATTACAAACTCAGTATTGACTTGATTCTCGTTGACTTGAACGAAGTCAGCGAAGCCAGAAGTCATCTCATCCGATTCCAAATCTGAAAACGTTTGCGAGCGAGCCCTTGATTCAGCGGCATCCATTTCTATCCCATAAGCTGAAGCCGCACTTTTTTGAACATATATGTCAGCCAAATACAATCTCCATGGATTCAACTCAGGTGCTTGTCCGCCCACTGTAGGGTTTCCCGTAGACAAAGTGAGTTGGATATCTTCCCAATCTACGCCTGTTGCTTGGCGCACTTTACCTTTATATACTAGCTCCAAATTGCTTTCAATGTCTTTCGCTCGAATATCGTACGAT
This sequence comes from Gammaproteobacteria bacterium, assembly GCA_047615865.1. GTDB lineage: Bacteria > Bacteroidota > Bacteroidia > Flavobacteriales_D > Sanyastnellaceae > JADFAK01. The sequence goes on along the minus strand of JBLHIB010000041.1, from coordinate 20,485 downwards.
GGCACCCAGCCAGCTTGACTAACCATATAACTGATCTCAATTTTACTGGATTGTTTGCTGTTAGATATAACCGTCACCAACACATCGCTTGTGCGAACATTGGCTCTTGCTTGATGCTGATTGAGAAACTGACGAAGACGATTGATATCCTCATTGATGTCCACTTGTTCGCGGTCGATCTCCAACAATTTGAATTCGATTTCTTTCAATCGGTTGCGAAAGAAGTCGGCCATTTCCTCTAAATCTTCTACTAAAATGACTGCATCATTTCCTTTGATGGAGCGATTGGCATTGACCATCTCTCGCTCGGCATTGTATACCTTACGCATTGATTGCCTCATTTGAAGAGTGAACTCCAAGTTTTCCAGGCTATCTTTTTTTGTCTGCACATCTGGCGGCAAAGTTCCTCTTTGTAGCATGTTCAGTTCGTGCTTCACCCCTTGAATGACAAACTTGCTGTTGCCTTCAACTTGAATGCTATTGGGATCGATGTATTGAGAAAGTCCTGCGATGCGAATGTTGTTTTCGCCGGCTTTGAGCTCCACTTGAGCGCTGCGTGAAATCTGAGCTCCAGATAAGAATACGGTTACTCCATCTATTGACGAGGTAACTTGAACTGCTTCTTGTGCCATTAGAGAAGTTGACACAGCGAGCAGACAAAGTAGAATAATGTTTTTCATGTGATCAGGTAGATATAAATTCAAAAGTATTAAAGAAGTGCTGTTGGCCAGCAACAACCAATATTCATGCCATTACCCACAGAGACATTTGCCGAAGGCTTAATAGGCGCACACAATAGTATCGTAACTAACACCATACCCGACCCAAACACCTAACCCTCCGTCTATATTGGATTTTACATTTGCTGGAACGGCTAGCGGACTACCTTGATTTCCTGCTTGATTTTCGAATGAAGAAAAGAACTTATACACTCCCCTATCTATCACACAGCTCTTGACAGCAATCGTATCGCCGACTTTAAAAAATCCACGTTCTTCGTTTATGTCGTCCTCTTTCGTCGAATTTGGAAGTTCGCCTCGAAAATAGGCAAACTCAAAACTCAGGCCGTTGAAGAACTCATCCGTAAATGATGAGCCCAAGGGGGCAATGTAAGAACCATCCTTTTGATCACCTGCATTCTCACTCCACGCTGGGTATGTATTGATCCGCTTGGCAAACCAGCGGTAGGCATTCCCTGCAGTATCGGGATCTGAAAGATTGGCAAAGGCAAATCCAAGAGAATCATCAACTGTCGCATACCACACGCTGTCCAATTCGATAACTGTGTTGATTTTTGTAGAAGAAGTCAGAACCTCACCATCAACCTCGATCAAGAGATTGTAGACCGTGTTTTCCTGTCCATAACTTGCTGGGTTCAAGCTTGTGTAGACACATATATCCAGCAAAAGGAGGGTCTCAATATTTATACCAGCTTGCTCAGCAACGAGGGGTAAAAGCTCCTCTGGTAAATCGGCCGTGCACAATTCATCTAATAGTATGGTGTTCCCTAGTGAACTTACAGTCACGGTTGCGCCTTTGATAAACATATCCTGCAGGGCGTTTATATCAGTAGGCTCGAAATACCCTTGGGTGCGGGTGAGAATTACAAAAGGTGCTTGTCCGTTCTCGATGCTGCCTTCCACCACAATAGTACTCGGAACGGTAGGCACATCAATAATTATCTCTTTTGTACAAGCCATAAGGCCCAGTAAGAGAATGATGTAAACAGAACATGCTAATTTCCATGTGCGCATAGGTTGACAAAGTTAAGTCATGGCCTAGGTGGTGTGCAACAAAAAGTTCTCAATTCATCACAACAATATCAAATGATGTTAATCAGTTTCATTTTGTTGCGCACTAAACACGTTATACTTGCGTATTGTTGAAGCGTTTTGATTATTTTTGCGCGTCCCAAAGGGGAAGCGATTACTGGAATCGCGAAGAAACTACTTGGAAATGATAGAAGTTAAGGAAGCCAGCGACACTAAAGCCGTATCATCGGTTATCGAACAATTGTCGCAGTTCGACCACGAACAGGTCCTATTTTGCCAGGACAAAACCACAGGTCTCAAAGCTATTATTGCAGTTCACAACACCGTTCTCGGGCCAAGCCTCGGAGGAACGCGTATGTGGGCTTATAATTCTGAAAGCGAAGCTCTTACCGATGTATTGAGGTTGTCAAGAGGTATGACTTACAAGTCTTCATTGGCAGGGTTGAATCTAGGTGGCGGTAAAGCAGTTATAATTGGAGATGCCCGTCAGCACAAAAGTGAAGCTTTGTTTCGTCGCTTTGGCAAGTTTGTAAACAGCCTTGCAGGCAAATACATAACTGCCGAAGATGTAGGTATCACTACGAGAGATATTGAACACGTAGCCAAAGAAACTGAGCACGTTGCTGGTCTACCAGAATACATGGGAGGAAGCGGAGATCCAAGCCCTGTTACCGCTTATGGCGTATACATGGGAATGAAGGCAGCAGCCAAGCAACAATATGGAACAGATGACCTCGAAGGTCTGAAAGTGATGGTTCAAGGAGTTGGTCACGTTGGAGCTATATTGGTAGATCACCTGATTAAAGAAGGAGCCAAGGTTATGATCTCGGATATCTATGACGATAGTTTGAGAGCCATTTCACAAAAACATTCTGGCGTTAAGATTATCGGTTTGGACGATGTATACGATGTTGACATGGACATTTATTCTCCTTGTGCCCTTGGCGCGACGGTGAATGATGATACTATCAACCGACTAAAGTGTTCAGTAATTGCTGGTGCTGCCAACAATCAACTTGCCAGCGAAGAAGTTCACGGCAAAATGGTTATGGACAGAGGCATTGTATATGCCCCTGACTTCTTGGTCAATGCTGGAGGCATTATCAACTGCTACTGGGAGGTAATCGGTTACAACCGTGATGCTGCGATGAGTCAGACTGAAGCGATTTACGATACTACATTGCGCATATTTGCCAAATCGGCGCACGACGGCATTCCTACATACTTAGCAGCAAATCAATTGGCTGAGGAAAGGATTGCCGCGATAAAGCATGTTCAATCATCATACTAAGTACTTAACAAATACCACCCACAATTATGCTTAACCGAAGGCAACTTCGAATTAAAGTGCTTCAGATCTTGTACGCTTATCACCAAAGCGAAGACAAGGATCTACCTGCATTCGAACAACAACTCATGTTTAGCATCAACAAGTCCTATGAAATGTACTTGTATTTGCTTCTTTTGGTTGTGGACATGCAAAAGCATGCCATCGAGAAAATTGAGGCTGGTTTGCAAAAGCGCCTTCCATCAAAAGAGGACCTGCACCCAAATGCAAAATTTGTGACCAATGGACCTCTGCGTGCGTTGGCGAATAGCAAGGAACTCGCTCGAAGTCTTGAAGCCGTTGGAATTACATTTTCGGACAATCCAGACCTTACGAAGTCTTTATTCAAACAGCTCTCGGAAACGGAAGAGTACATTGAATATATGGAGTCTTCAGAGCGTGGTTTTGAGCATGACCGCATGTACTTGTTGAAATTCTTTAAAAAGTACTTGATCAATTCAGAAGATCTGCAAGACTACTTTGAAGAGAAGAGCATTTTTTGGAATGACGACTTGGACATCATTGCAAGCATGACTATAAAGACCATCAAAGGTCTTGAGGAAGATGCAAAGGACATCACTTTGTTGCCTTTGTGGAGAGATGAGGATGATGAAAAGGGCTTTATGCTCAACCTATTCCGAAATACCTGTGTAAAAGCAGATGATTTTGGAAAGATCATAGACGAGAACGCTGCGAATTGGGACAATGACCGAATTGCAGTAATCGATATGGTTTTGCTCAAAATGGCATTGGCTGAGGCGACCTGTATGGAGACTGTTCCATTGAAAGTGACGATGAATGAATACATCGAGCTTTCGAAATACTATAGCACTCCAAAGAGTAATGGATTTATCAACGGGTTGTTGGATCAGATATTCAGCACTTTAACTGAAGGTTCGAAGATTAAAAAAATTGGGAGGGGATTAATTGAATAAGCTTTCGGCCTCTATTATTACATTGGTAATTACTGTGGTGCTGCTTTCATGTGGTTCCAAGGATAAGAATGTGACAACCGATCTTATCAATATTGTTCCTGGCAACAACATTGATACATCGACACTTCCGATTATTACCTTTGAAGATTCTACCTACAACTTCGGAAAAGTATCTGAAGGAGAATTGGTAAAATACACTTACAAATTTGAAAACACCGGCAACGCTCCTTTGATCATTTCGCGCGTGGAAACATCATGTGGATGCACAACTGCGAAAGACTGGTCTGAAGCTCCTTATTCAACAGGAGCAGAGGGTGAGATCACAATCGAATTTGACACAAACAAGCGTCCTGGTCACCAGAAGAAATCCATTGATATTATTACAAACTCAGTACCAGCAGTCATCCGAATTTACCTTGAAGGTGATGTAGCAGGTCCATTATCAAAATAGATATGAATACTTTACTTACAATATTCGCTCAAGCGGCAGAATCTGACGCTGGTGGTGGTTACTCTACTTTCATTTTCATCGGACTTATGTTCGTTGTTATGTGGTTATTCTTCATTCGTCCACAACAAAAGAAAGCCAAAGAGGCTGTGAAATTTCGCGAGAACTTGGACAAAGGAACACGTGTGGTTACGATAGGTGGAATTCACGGTAAGATTCTAGACATCGACGACAAGACCATATTGCTTCAATGTGATAGCGGTAAGATCCGTGTTGAGAAAAGCGCTGTCTCTGCCAATTCTGCAGTTGATGAGCAGGAAATTGCGACAAAGAGCTAAATTACTGGCTTTGCCTTCCTCCTTTTGAGGAATCGTAAAATCCAGTAACTTCCCACCGATGGAAGGAGCGGAAATTCCGAACAAATATAGAGGGCTATTGAATAGGCCTAATGGCGGACGGATCAAGGTTTTCTTGATCTGCTTGCTCGTCTCTGCATTTATTTGGTTCATGCGTGCCCTTTCAGATGATTACTCTCATCAAGAGGCCATTCCTGTGAAAGTTGTTGGCCTTCGACCTGATTTTACTGTCGGTAACGACATTCCCACGCACATTGAACTCTCCCTCAACTCACATGGGTTTGGAATGATTGGCGAAGCTCTATCGAAAGGGATTGATACTTTGCGTATTGATCTTGGGCATATTAGTGCCGGAGGACAATACACTATGTCACCTCAAAAGATAAAGTTTGCAGCTGAACAGATGTTTGGAAACGACATGGAAATCACTCAATTTAACCCTGAGTCATTTCAAGTGACGGTCGTGAAGAAGATGACCAAAAAAGTTCGCATCGAACCAATTGTGAATGTTGAAGTAGAAGAGAATTTTTTCCTGCGCAAAGATGCATTTGCCATACCCGACTCAATTGTAATTCAAGGATCGGAGTCAGCGTTGCAGCAAATTACAAGTATTCAGACCGAACCACTTTCGCTTACGAGCATATCAAGGTCTGACACTCTAACCGCGCAGCTCACCTCCCCTCCTGGTGTCAAACTTCCATATGAACAAGTGGAAGTCGTTATTCCGGTAGATGAATACACTGAAAAGAGCATTATTTTACCTATCAACTTACCTGAAGTGGGCTCAGAATATTACTTGAAGACTTTCCCTGATTCAGTCAAAGTGACTTTCTTGGTGGGTCTAAAAGAGTATGAATCTGTCCAGGCATCTATGTTTAAGGCTTCTGTAGATCCAGGAGATCTAAGCAAAATTGAAAGTGCTTACAAACTCCCTATTGTTCTCACTCGTCAGCCTGAGTCTATCAGTCAGATCCTACTCTCACCAGGTCGGGTAGAGTTTGTACTTCTAGCAAAGTAGTCTTACGATTTCGCAGCTTCGGACTTCTTATGCATAGGAGCTAGAATGTAGTGATCAACAACGAAAGTCCCAAAAGGCAGAATTGACGAAATCAATACTTTCCACGTAGTCTTTCCAAAACTCCATTTCTTATAGATAGAAACATAAATGGTATAGACCACAAAAAGCATGAATAGAAATCCATGAGCTTGTCCTACAATTTTTACCATGGTCGGACTATCAAACATATATTTCAACGGCATCCCCACCACGGTAAGCAGCAAGAATGAAACACCTTCCAAAAAACCCATTATTCTTAATTGGCCGATAACCGAAGTCAAAAATCTACTCATTTCACCTATTTAAAAAGTTGGCACAAAGGTAATGGATGATCTGGCATAGACCCCATTTGTGAGCATTGAATAGTAACCGCTTTTCGATTAAGTTCTCGAACAAGCAGAATCCTGTCTATTAAAGCAAAAGATACGGTGATTCCCTTATTTCATGTGAATAGGGTTTCTAGACCTTTGTGGGGCAATCAGATCGACAAAAGATCCACAATCACATAAACACAGATAGATGAAAATCCAATGAATGGGTCTGGAGCAGCTTATCTCTTTGAAAAGGATGGCGGCGGAGTGTTGAATGAAACGCAAAAAATTATCACATCAAATCCTAGCATCTGCGCCAGTTTTGACTGGGCAGCAGTAATTTCTGGATCCTCTTGTATTGTTAGGAGCCAATTCTACTGGTTATACTCCAGAAGACGAGTCACTTTAGTGGACTGGTTCAGTCCTATCTATTCGATACGGATGTCGCTAAAAGTATAGAAGAAACTGTTTTATCATTTGATGTTTATCCTAATCCTGCGCAAGACATCATGCCTATAAGAGCAGACCTCAATGGAAAGAGAATCCAAATATAGTCTGCTGTTCGTCATTTGGCGATGAGCGCAACTATTGAGAACAACTCGATCAATATCAAGGAGCTAAACTTTGGATTGTATGTATTGCATATCAATGGGTATAAATCAATGCCAGTGATTAAAACGTAAGTTACATCGATCTGGATAGTCGAGTCCTCTAGCAGACTTTACATTTGAAAAGGGACTCCCGCCTCTGGAGTCCCTTTATTGTTTTTGGTCTTTGGCATTCCTATTGAATTCTTGCTTATTGGGGTAGTCAAATCAATTCATTTGCTAACTTTAAGGCCTTAATCGATGCCAAGTATGTCAAAGACCACTCAACCCTCCATTTTACAGGCCTTGGTGCCTATTTTGTTTCTAGTATTGCTGCTCGGAATCAACGTCGTTTATTTTGGAGAAGATTCCTCTTATGGACCAAATCAGGTTGCCTTACTGCTGGCTGCAGGCGTTGCGACCATTGTAGGTCTTTCAAACAAAGTTTCTTGGGATACGATTTTCGATGGAATTGTCGATAGTTTAACCTCAGCTATGGGGGCAATTATCATTCTATTACTCATAGGTGCATTGGCCGGAACATGGCTTATGTCGGGTATCGTCCCCGCCATGATTTATTACGGACTACAATTTCTCAACCCCACAATATTCCTTTTCGCCGCGTGCATAGTATGTGCTATTGTTTCTCTTGCTACCGGAAGCTCTTGGAGCACAGTGGCAACTGTTGGAATAGCATTGATGGGTATTGGGATGGCCTTGGGAATAAGTGAAGGTTGGGTCGCCGGCGCAGTTATTTCAGGGGCCTATTTTGGCGACAAAATGTCTCCGCTTTCGGATACAACCAACCTCGCTCCTGCTGTTGCTGGAAGTGATTTGTTTACTCATATTCGACATATGTTTTGGACGACAGGTCCTTCTATAGTCATCGCCCTCATTATCTTTCTGTTAGCCGGATTCTTCTTTTCAGGAAATACAGATGATCAACAAGTCGAATTGCTCCTCACCGCAATTACTGAAAAATTTAACGTTTCCCCCCTACTCTTTCTTGTGCCTGCTTTGGTCATTATCTTGATTATCAAAAAGGTACCGGCCATTCCTGCTTTGCTCATTGGTAGTCTGCTTGGAGGAGTGGCAGCAGTCATTTTTCAACCAGCAGTAGTCCGAGAAATTGCAGGTTTGGAAGGTGGAAGCTATGTCAAAGCGTCTTACACGGCAATTATCAATGCTATGGCTTTGGAAACAAGTATCTCCACGAGTAATGCCAGTGTGGACAAACTCCTATCTGCAAAAGGCATGTTTGGTATGATGAATACTGTCTGGCTGATCATTTGTGCGCTGTCTTTCGGAGGCGCAATGTATGCTACCCAGCTTCTTCAACGCATTACCCAAGCGATTTTGAAAATGGTAAACTCCGTTGGATCTCTTATTCTGGCGACTTCTGGGACCTGTATATTCTTCAACCTTACAGCTTCTGACCAATACCTCGCTATTGTAGTTCCTGGTAAAATGTATTCCGATGCTTTCCGTGATCGCGGATTGGCACCTGAAAACCTCAGTAGAACATTGGAGGACTCGGGAACAGTGACTTCTGTGCTCATTCCTTGGAATACGTGTGGTGTAGCTCAAAGTGCAGTTTTAGGAGTTGCTACCATGACCTACCTGCCCTATTGTTTCTTCAATATACTGTCTCCTTTGATGACCGTATTATTCGGCTACATGGGCTGGAAAATTACTCCGCTTAAGCCTTCGGCAAATGAAGAGCCACAAGTCGCAAAAGCATAATTATTACCCAATCATCGAATTAAGTTGAGCATGCAATCGCAAACAAAGGAGAACACCTTGTTAACCGAAGTAGACGAGTACATTGAAGTCATTGGTGCGCGAGAGCACAACCTAAAAAACATCGACATCAATATTCCTCGCAACAAGCTAGTTGTTATAACAGGCCTCAGTGGTAGTGGGAAGTCTTCTCTGGCTTTCGATACGATTTATGCGGAAGGTCAGCGCAGGTACATCGAGACTTTTTCGGCGTATGCACGACAGTTTTTAGGCGGACTAGAACGTCCAGATGTCGATAAGATCTCGGGTCTCTCGCCTGTTATTAGCATAGAGCAAAAGACTATTTCCCGAAATCCTCGCTCTACCGTTGGAACCATTACCGAGGTGTATGACTTTATTCGTCTGCTCTACGCTCGTATTGGTGATGCTTACTCCTACAACACAGGCGAAAGGATGGTTCGCTACAACGACGAGCAAATCACCGACGTAATCATGGATGCTTATGACGGGGAAAAGCTTATTCTTCTTGCACCGGTAATTCGAGGTAGGAAAGGGCATTATAGGGAGCTCTTCGAGCAAATAGCGCGCAGTGGATTCGTAAAAGTGCGCATCGACGGGGAAGTGCAGGATATTGAGAAAGGTATGCGCATCGATCGTTACAAGATCCATGACATCGAAATAGTCATCGATCGCGTTGCAGTAAAACAGGCCGACAAACACCGTGTTCTGAAGTCTGTCCAGGTCGCCTTACGACATGGCAAGAACAGCATGATGGTCATGAAGTCTGACGGTACTGACCTTCGGCACATGAGTAGATTGTTGATGTGCCCTACAACGGGGATTTCCTACCCCGAGCCCGATCCGAATCTATTCTCCTTTAATTCTCCCTACGGAGCATGTCCTAGCTGCAATGGACTTGGTGAAGTCGCCGAGATCGACCCGCAAAAAATCATTCCCGACCCGAAACTATCGATCGAGAAAGGCGGAATCGCTCCATTGGGTAAAGGAAAGACCAATTGGATTTTCACTCAAGTCAACGCAATTCTGGAAAAGGAAGGTTTGTCTATTCAAACCCCAATAAAAGACATTGAAGAACGTATCATCAACATCCTACTCTATGGATCTGATGAAATGATTCAGGTTAAGTCGGAAACTGGCGCGCGTACTCAAAATGTGAAGTACGAAGGCATTATACAATTTGTAAGCCGACAGGCAGAAGACAGTGATTCACGGGCTATTTTGATGTGGGCTCGTTCGTTCATGAACAAAAAGGATTGCCCAACCTGTGAAGGCACACGATTGAAGAAAGAATCGCTTCATTTTCAATTGGCTGAAATGCACATCGCGCAGTTGGCCAACATGGACATCAGTGACTTGGCTGTTTGGTTTGAAACAGTGGAAGACAAACTGACGAAAAAACAAGCCATGATAGCCCATGAGCCCCTGAAAGAAATTCGGGATCGATTGAGCTTTTTGCTTGATGTTGGACTTGATTACCTCACACTCAACAGAAGTGCAAAAACATTGTCTGGCGGAGAAGCACAACGAATTCGTCTGGCGACACAAATTGGTTCACAATTGGTAGGTGTACTCTATATACTTGACGAGCCGAGTATTGGACTCCATCAACGAGACAACACGCGCCTTATCGGCTCATTGAAGAAATTACGCGATGCAGGAAACTCCATTATTGTTGTCGAGCATGACAAAGAGATGATGATGGAATCGGATTGGTTGATTGATATCGGTCCGGGAGCGGGGAAACATGGCGGAGAAATAGTCGCTGAAGGTCATCCAACCCAGCACGACGGTAAACATTCTGTTACATCGAAGTACCTCAAAGATGAGGTGAGCATAGAAATTCCTAAGACCAGACGAAAAGGAACTGGAGAGAAACTCGTCCTTACAGGTGCCAATGGACACAACCTTCAAAATGTCAACCTGACAATCCCATTGGGAAAGTTCATATGTGTTACAGGAGTTTCAGGAAGTGGGAAATCCAGTCTGATCAACCAGACCCTCTACCCTATTCTGCACAACCATTATTTTGTGGAGACGAAAGCACCTTTGGATTACAAGAAAATTTCAGGTCTGGACTTAATGGACAAGGTGATCGAAATTGATCAAAGTCCAATCGGTCGAACCCCAAGATCGAACCCGGCGACATATACGGGCTTGTTTTCAGATATTCGAGCTCTGTTTACCCGTTTACCGGAGGCTTTAATACGCGGATACAAACCAGGAAGGTTCTCATTCAACGTGAAAGGCGGACGATGCGAAACATGCAAAGGAGCGGGAGTTCGTACGATAGAAATGAACTTCTTGCCCGACGTTTATGTCAAATGCGAGTCGTGTCAAGGCAAGCGATACAACAGAGAGACTTTGGAAGTTCGCTACAAAGGAAAATCGATTTCCGACGTGCTGAACATGACCATTGAAGAAGCCAAAGTATTCTTTGAAAGTCATCCCAAAATGAGCCGTGTTCTCAATACACTGCATGATGTTGGTTTGGGATATGTTACTTTAGGTCAGCAATCAACAACTTTGTCGGGTGGTGAAGCTCAACGTGTGAAGCTCGCGACTGAATTGTCCAAGAAAGGCACTGGGCAGACCATGTACATTCTGGACGAGCCGACTACAGGCCTTCATTTCCAAGATGTCCAACTGCTTATCGACGTGCTGAACAGGTTGGTAGATCAAGGAAATACCATTATCGTAATCGAGCACAATCTAGACGTCGCGAAAGTAGCTGATCACGTAATTGATTTAGGTCCAGATGGTGGAAAAGGCGGTGGATACATCGTGGCTCAAGGCACACCTGAACAAGTTGTAAAATCTAAGAAAGGTGCTACATGGTCTTACTTAAAGATGGAATTGGATTCGTGATAGTCAATCATTTGAAACATTGTTTATTGGCCCTTCTGGCCTTGTCAGTATGCAGCAAAGTGGCGGCTCAATCCGATATATTCTACAATCCAGGAGGTGATCGAATTTCTCTGGGCAAGGAAAAGCTGAAGACATCTTCAATAGCGACAGGTGACTTGAATTCAGATGGATTTGTTGACGTTGTGGTTGCGAACGGAAGGCATTGGGCTGCTCAGAACGAGGTTTATGTCAACAATGGCGAAGGAATGCTGAATAGTGCGTTTGATCTCGGGACCATGAAGTCCACAAGTTATGCCGCAGAGGTTGGTGACTTGGATGGTGATGGAGACCTAGATATAGCTGAAGGGAACGATAAAGCACTTAACCGCTTGTATTTCAACAATGGATTAGGTGTATTCGAAGAAATGGGCACATTTGGAAGCACGATCTCCCCTACTCGAAATCTAACACTTGCCGACATCGATCAGGATGGAGACATGGATATATTGGTCACCAACCGCGGCTCGAAGAATGAGATCTGTTTGAACAACGGTAAAGGTGTATTTGAAGACATCCTTTACTTTGGCGAGGCGGATGATTCTACTATCGATGTTGACGCAGCAGACATGGATAATGACGGTGACTTAGATCTAGTATTGGGCAATCGAGACAAAATGCAGAACTACGTTTATCTCAATAATGGTATGGATTTCAGTCAAAAAGTTCCTTTTGGAACGGGCCAAGATCAAACACGAGCAGTCGCCGTGACTGATTTCGACCTAGATGGATATCTGGATATTTTGGCTGCAAATATTGGCGAAGCGAACACCATCTATTTCGGGGACGGCAAAATGACATTTGCGCGCAGCGCTAACCTAAGTTCACGTAAGAACTTTTCATATTGTGTTGACATAGGAGATTTTAATAAGGATGGGTGGATTGATGTTGCGGTTGGAAATTCAGGTGGGCGCAATTACATTTTTGAAAACGAAGGCGGCCTAGGATTCAAAGAGCATTCGCTGAGTAAGAAGTCTTTCGATACATATGACATCAAGTTTGCCGACCTAAACAACGATGGATATCCGGAAGTCATAGAGGCCAATTCAGATGAGGTGAATCCATATTACGCCAATCGTACGCGTCGGAAACGAAAGTAGCTTTAGGCCTTTTTCAGGAACAATTGGGAGTGATGAATCTGCCCAATCTGCGAAATGTATTCAACCTTCCGCTATTTGTGTTCATCGCCCGGAACTGATCGGGTCACATTTGCAGTGTAAATCAAAACAAGTATACATCATGTCAACATCACCTTGGACAGCAAACAGCATATCTGATCAAAAAGGCAAGACCGTAATAATTACTGGAGCCTCGAGCGGATTGGGAAAAGAAGCCACAAAAATCTTAGCTCAAAAAAATGCTGAGGTCATTATGGCTGTTAGAAATACGTCAAAAGCCGAACAGGTAAGAGCCGAAATATTACAAAACATCCCAACTGCCAAAATTGAGATTAGAAGCTTAGACCTTGGCAGTCTGGATTCAATCAAAGCATTTTCTGTCGGCATTTTAGAAGAGTGGAAGAACTTAGACGTTCTTATCAATAATGCTGGTGTTATGATGTGTCCGTTTTCGAAGACCAAAGATGGATTTGAGATTCAAATGGGAACGAATCATTTGGGCCATTATGCATTGACTGGACTTCTAATGCCACTTCTGAAGAGTACAAAAGGCTCTCGCATTGTGGCTACAAGCAGTGTCGCACACAAAACTGGCAACATCGATTTCGAAGACCTGAGCTGGGAGTCTAGGAAATACAATACAACAAAAGCATACTCAGATAGCAAGCTAGCCAACCTCTATTTCATGTATGAATTGGCGGATCGTTTGAAGTCAGATGAGAATGCTCCAATGGTAACCTGTGCTCATCCTGGCTGGACGAAAACAGAATTGGACAGACACTCAGGAATAGTAAGTTTTATAGGAAACATTGTAGCCCAAAAAGTCGACATGGGCACTTTACCATCCCTTCGCGCTGCTGTTGATCCAACAGCAAAGTCTGGCGACTATTTCGGCCCTAAGAAAATGATGGAAATGAGAGGATATCCTGAGCTCACAAGATCCAACAAAATGTCGCACAACAAGGAGAATGCAAAGAGACTGTGGAGTATGTCAGAAGAATTGACAGGTATTAATTACTAGATTGAAAGACAATCTGAATTATGAAAGCAGAACAAAAAACAGGAAAACGAGTTTTTGTAGTACTTCTAGGCATACAAGCTGCTCTTGAATTGGTAATTGGAATCACCCTGCTATTCAGCTTCTCAACGGCACTTGAAAGTGGTTTTGGAATCACTTATAGCAGTGAGTTGGATATTCTTGGTTTGGCTCTGGGACTATACCTGCTGCTATTAACAGCCTTGTTGGTTTTAAGCATGATATGGACGATAAAAGGAAACAACTCAGGTACAACCCTGGGCATTCTCTTGGGAGTTTTTCTGTTTACTTTTGGGATTGCTACTTTTATCAAATTCGGAGATACCCAAGCATTGTATGTCGATGGACTGCGAGGGCTCATCACTATAATCTTCGCAGTGATGGCTCGCAAGGAATTAAAACGCCAAAACTAAATGTCAGAATTTTATCGAATTAAAAGTGTTTCGGAAGTCCACCACATGTATGGTTTGCCCAAACCTTCGCACCCATTGATTACGATTATTAGACAATGGCCGCAAATAGACTTCGATTTTGGAAACACTAAGCTAACCAGCGACATGTACCTTCTTTCTATGAAGGGAAAAATGAAAGTCACTACCTTTCAATATGGTCGCAATTCATATGATTTTGAAGAGGGAACATTGTTGTTCTTGGCACCTGATCAAGTTGCTACGTTTGATAATTCGATGGAAGCACTGGATGATTCTGGATGGACTATTCTCTTCCATCCAGACTTGATCAGACGATCTGAATTGGGCAAGTCAATTAACGAGCATTCCTTTTTCAAATACGAGGCAAACGAGGCACTGCATGTTTCAGAAAAAGAAAAGCTATTCTTGATCGAACTTGTAGATAAGATTGATGAGGAAATAAATCAGAATATGGATCGGTATTCCCAAGACCTGATCATTAAAAATCTCGAGACTATTCTTAAGTATAGCGACCGCTATTATGATAGGCAGTTTTATACGCGTTCTAATTTGAACAAAGACCGTGTTGCTCAATTCGAAGCTTTTTTGACTGACTATTTCTCATCTGACGAACTTAAAAACCTTGGTTTACCGTCACTCTCCCAATGCGGAGAAGCATTGAATATGTCTGGTCCTTATTTAAGTGACCTATTGAAGATTGAAACTGGAAGAAGTGCCAAAGATCATATTCATTCGTTCATTGTAGAAAAGGCAAAAACCGCACTACTTACCTCCAAAGATTCTATTAGCCAGATTGCTTTCCGCTTAGGATTTGAATATCCGCAACACTTTAGCAAGCTCTTCAAATCCAAAACAGACTTGAGTCCTACTGAGTACAGAAGCCTGAATTGATTTATCAAATAGGTTAAATCAGACCAGCCGTTGTCGATAATCAAAATAAGGACATAATAATTGGCTCGGGAAGCAATAGAATAGATAACTATCCAAAACAATGAAGTGGAGACAGAAAAACGCCTCCTAAGCATTGACACGATGAACTAATAAAAGCCCACAAAACAAAGTATTTCTTTGTTGGACAGGCCTTTTGGATCAAATTAAGAAGTATTGCACTCGGCTAAAAGTCAAATATTCTCCTTTCGTAAACTGTTGTGATCTATCAACAGGATCTCTTTGCTTTTTAACAATGCAGCAATTCCGTCTTTTTTCTAATCGAGATTTAGCATTAACTTTGTATTATTGTAAAGACTACAATAACTAAGTATCTAAAAAATACAAAGCGCATGATGAGAACTACAATAATTACATTATCACTTGCACTGCTAGCCCTTACAGGATTTTCAGCAACAAGTGCAAATGGCATTCAGCCTACTTCTAACGCATCGAGTACAGGTGGAAACGATTTGATTGTCATAACTGACGTATGTGATGGTGCTACTGAAGTTCGCATGACTGGTCCGTGGTGGGGTTGGGCTCCAAATGGCGGTCCTGTTGCTGCCGACAATGGAGATGGTACTTGGACTTTTACTTTGGCTCCTGCGCCAACAGAGAATATGGAATACTTGCTTGTCGTTGACGGAGTTCAAGAAAACCTTATTTCAGCTATGCAAGACGGAGGAGATTGTGCTCCAATTACGGATTTCGCCAATTATGCGAACCGTGAGTGGCTTACAACTGATCCAATGGTAGTAAATACCACTTATGGTCAGTGTTCTGGCTGTGTTGAAGCTACTGACCTTACTATTACAACTGAAGTTTGCGACGAAGCTGCCGAGGTGCGCTTGACCGGTCCTTTTTGGGGTTGGGATATAGCTGGAGGACCAGAAGCTGTTGATAACGGAGATGGAACGTGGACTTTTACCTTGTCACCTGCGCCAACTGTAGATATGGAATATTTGCTCGTTGTTGATGGCGTACAAGAAGACCTGATCACCGCAATGGCAGACGGAGGAGATTGCGCTCCCCTTACTGATTTTGAGACCTATGCCAACCGTCAATGGTTAGTGACAGATGCATTGTCTATTACCAATACATTCGGACAATGTGAGGCGTGTGAAGTTGAAGAATTCGACCTTGTTATGACTACTGAGGTTTGCGTTGAAGCCGACACAGTTCGTTTGACAGGTCCTTGGTGGGGATGGGATCCAAATGGTGGACCTCTAGCTTCTGATAACGGCGATGGAACATGGACATTTACATTTTCTCCAGCTCCAGCAGAGAACATGGAGTACCTTCTTGTATTGGATGGAGTTCAAGAGAATCTAATTGCAGCAATGCAAGACGGTGGCGAGTGCGCCCCTCTTACTGACTTTGCAAATTATGCCAATCGCCAGTGGTTGACTACTGACGGGGATATGGTCTCAAACACATATGGACAATGTACGTCTTGCGAGGTTGAAATGATGGACTTGGTTATAACTACTGAAGTTTGCATGGAAGCTGATACAGTTCGTATGACAGGTCCTTGGTGGGGATGGGATCCAAATGGTGGACCTCAAGCTGCTGACAATGGCGATGGAACATGGACGTTTACATTCGCTCCTGCTCCAATTGATAACATGGAATACCTGCTAGTAGTAGATGGTGTTCAGGAAAATCTTATCGCAGCAATGGCAGACGGAGGCGAGTGCGCTCCAATCACTGATTTTGATACCTATGCCAACCGTCAATGGTTGCTTACTGACGGTATGATGATTTCAAACACTTACGGACAATGTACCGCTTGTGAAGTTGAAGTGATGGACTTGGTTATAACTACTGAAGTGTGCTTTGAAGCTGACTCAGTATCTATGACAGGGCCTTGGTGGGGATGGGATCCAACTACTGGACCAATCGCAGCCAACAACGGCGATGGTACTTGGACCTTCACATTCTCTCCTGCTCCAGTTGAAAACATGGAATACCTTCTTATAGTTGATGGAGTTCAGGAAGATTTGATTGCAGCTATGCAAAACGGTGGAGATTGCGCTCCTATTACTGATTTCGACAATTATGCCAATCGACAATGGCTCACAACTGATGACACAATGATCTCTAACACATATGGCCAATGCGCTGCTTGTGAAGTTGAGTCTTTGAACTTGACAATTGAAGTTTGTGATGATGCCAACGAAGTACGTATGACTGGTCCTTTCTGGGGATGGGATCCAACTGCTGGTCCTGTTGCCGCCGACAATGGTGACGGAACATGGACAGTAACTTTGACTCCTGCTCCAATTGAAAACATGGAGTTTCTATTTGTTGTTGACGGAGTTCAAGAGAACCTAATTGAGGCTATGGTGAATGGTGGTGAATGTGCCCCTGTTACTGACTACTTCTCTTATGCCAACCGCATTTGGAATGTTGGTTCTGAAGATGTAACTGACATTGCTTTTGGTCGATGTGTTCCCTGTTCTTACCCTGATGTAACAATCGTAACTGAAATTTGTACCGATGGTGTGAATACAGTAAGTCTTACTGGTCCGCTTTGGAACTGGGATACCAATTCTGGTCTGCAAGCGACTGATAACGGAGACGGTACTTGGACATTCAATATATCACCAATGCCAAGTGATTCTTTGGAGTATCTATTGGTAGTGAATGGAGTTCAAGAAGACCTGATTTCCGCTATGCAAGATGGTGGAGATTGCGCTCCTATTACTGACTTGGAAACTTTTGCATCTCGTTTACACCTTATTGGTGATGGCGATATCTCAAATACATACGGACAATGCACTCCGTGCATCGTAGGTGTTGACGAAAGCGCACTCTCTGAGCTTACTATCTTTCCTAATCCTGCTTCTGACCTTGTTCGCTTGACAAGTAATGACATGGTTGATCAGGTCGTTCTTTACAACGTCTTGGGAAGTGTGATTCAAACGTATACTGTTAATGCAAAATCTGTGGACCTTGACGTAAGTCAGCTTGCTACAGGATTGTACTACATAAAAGCAATTCGTGGAACGGATCAAACTGTTCGACAGATTTCTATTAAATAGCTAGTGTTTACCCCAATGTTAAATGGAGGGCATTTTGTGTCCTCCATTTATATTTATCGACTCATGAAAATCAAATTATCACTTCTGGCCCTGCTCATAGCAGTTAGCGCACAATCACAATACACACTCTTCTGGGCCGACGAGTTTGACGAACCGACATTGGACGAAACCAAGTGGGCTCCTGAAGTTGGCGGATGGGGATGGGGAAACAACGAACTCCAGTATTACACAGATGGTGATAACCTAAGTTTTGAGGACGAGATGCTTGTCATCCAAGCTCGGGAAGAGCAATTTGGCCAGAACAACTATACATCAGGTAAGGTTTATACCAAAAATATTTTTGAGATTCAGTACGGGAAAATTGAGGCTAGAATCAAGTTCCCTATGGGACAAGGATTGTGGCCAGCTTTCTGGATGCTAGGAACAAATATCGACGATGTTTCATGGCCAGCTTGCGGTGAAATAGATATTATGGAGCACGTCAACAATGAGTCGACGGCCCACGGCACAGCGCACTGGGATAATTTTGGATACGCTTCATATGGCGGTTCGTACGGACTTGATCCGAATGAATTTCATGTGTACACTATTGAATGGGATTCATTGGGTATTGATTGGTTCATCGATGGTACATTCTTCCATGCCATGAACATTGAAAACGGCATCAATGGAACTTCTGAATTTCAGGAGCCTTTCTACTTAATATTGAACTTAGCTGTTGGAGGCAATTGGCCAGGCAGTCCCAATGCCAATACAAGCTTTCCTGCTGAATTGCTCATCGATTACGTGCGTGTTTATAAGACAGGTCTTCCTAGTGGTGTTGAAGAGGCAGTAACTCAATCGTACAAGTTATTTCCAAATCCAGTCCTAAACAAACTGTCAATCACGGGCATCGACAAGCCGATAACATTCATGGAGATTCGAACTATCACAGGAGCACAGGTAACAGAATCTTATGACTATGTTCGTAAATCGGATGAAGCTATTGAGATTAATCTAGCGAACCTAGCGAGCGGTATATACACCCTCAGATTGAACGAAGAGGTTCATCAGTTTATCAAACAATAAGAAAGCGGATTTTACTTCACCAATTGTTTCACATGGTATTCAACCAATGCATCAATTGGGCATTGGTTAATGCTTGCGATGCGGCAGCAGAATGAGCCTGAAACTTCTTTGAGAATGTCTTGGTTTTATTATGCAATAGAACCGACAAATCCCAAGTCGCACTGGTGATAAAATCAGATGAAGCTATTGATATTAATCTAGCGAACCTATCGATCGCTACATGCACCCTCAAATTGAACGAAGAGGTTCATCAGTTTATCAAGCAATAAGAAAGCGGATTTTTACTTCACCAATTGTTTCACATGGTACTCAACCAATGCATCAATTGGGCATTGTTTAATGCTTGCGATGCTGCAACCGAATGAGTCTGCAACTTCTTTGAGAATGTCTTGGTTGTAATATGCTATAGAACCAACAAAACCCAAGTCGCACTGGCGATAATTTTGATAGCAGGTAATTCTCTCTTTGAAAAAAGCCCTAAATTCTTGAGACATAACCTCTCGAAGAATCGAATGTTGCCCTACCCTATTGTGATAAAACATAGCAAAACTAGCAAGGAACACATTGGCGCCTTTTTCGCGGTAAGTCTTGTTGATGATCTGCGCTTTATTCAAATTGAACTGAGCTTCAAACTCTTCAGTGAGCTCTTTTCCTAAACCATCCTTGAGGTATAGCTTGATCAGATTAATTCCGAGATGAGAACCGCTTCCTTCATCGCCAAAAATATAACCATGTGAAGGCAAATTGTCTACCACTTCTCCATCTTTCCAAAGACATGAATTGGAACCGGTACCAAGGATACAAGCAATACCATCTTGGTCACCCAAAGTTGCTCGACTAGCGGCAATCAAGTCATGATCGATGTGAATAGCTGCCGATGGGAATTGCTGCTTTAACGCCTCATAGACAATTTTATTCTTATCTTCAGACGAACATCCAGCCCCATAAAAATGAACGGTATCCACTTCATTCGAATCTATTTCCGCAGCAGAAAATGACGTGGCAATCTCCTTGTAAATAAACTCCGAAGTGTGGAAGTATGGATTGAAGCCCATGGTTTTCACTTTTTCGTCTACCTCCATCTCCTCATTAACTATAACCCAATCGGTTTTAGTTGAACCACTGTCTGCAATTATCGTGTATTTATTCACTTTTCAATTTTAAATGGGATATTTCCCGTGGCGACATTTCCATTGCCATCGTGGGCAAATAGGAAGAGTCGATACTCACCTTCTATAAGAGGTGCTGAAAAATTCACTTCACTTTGTAAACGGCTAGACTTGCTAAAAACACCTTTCAATGGCTTTGGAGCTCTTTCCGCATCTCCTCCTGTCTTCTTATCCGTACTCTCCGGGATTATCTCCCATTGGTAACGAATAGCGTCGTTTTCATTGTCCGCAATT